>NZ_JAGSYD010000007.1 GCF_025685575.1 Granulicella cerasi | reverse complement strand
GTGGTGTTCCTGAACAAGTGCGATGCGGTGGAAGATCCTGAACTGATCGACCTGGTCGAGATGGAAGTTCGCGAGCTGCTGTCGAAGTACGAGTTCCCGGGCGACGACGTTCCCGTGATCCGTGGTTCGGCTCTGGGCGCACTGAACGGCGAAGCACAGTGGGAAGAGAAGATCGACGAGCTGATGCAGGCCGTGGACGACAACGTTCCTCAGCCTGACCGTCTGGTCGACCTGCCGTTCCTGATGCCGATCGAAGACATCTTCTCGATCTCGGGTCGTGG
>NZ_JAGSYD010000006.1 GCF_025685575.1 Granulicella cerasi | reverse complement strand
CTCCGTAATCGACGCGTCCTTGCACGCCTGAACCGTCGTCTTCCCGTTCGCAACCGCCACTTCAATCTGACGCAGCAGGTTCACTACCTGCTCCGCACTATGCTTCTTGCCCCTCGGCATATCAAGCTCCTTGTACTCAGCCTCTATCACTCAGACTGGTACAAAAAACGCCGGGCAGACCACTCTGCGGGAACGATAACGTCCGCAATCTGTACTTGAGCCATAGGGCTACCCTCGAATCAAAATGAAGTGCTTTGATCCGGGCATTGCCGACTGGCTATGACCCGCTCCGCGACTGCGGAGGGTGCTACATGGGGAGGATCGCGCGACTGCGCTCTGAGGAAGCTAATGCAGGTCTATTAGCCGTGCAAGCAAAATCAACCCGCGAAAGCAGGCGGAAATTAGGACTTAGAATCAAGATGCCTTTGATTGTTCGATTGGAGAAACGCTGGATGAGAAGGTTCGTGCGTGTGCTCATTGGATTCTTGCTTGCCATCGCCGGTCTAGTGCTCTGGGCTGCTGTTGCGATGGACTATGGAGACGGTGTTGCAACGGGAAAGTATCGTTTTGAGCATGGCAAGGAAAGCTCAATGCTGATCTTGAAGCCAGACCATACCTTTGAGCAAACGCGGCGGAATGGCAGCGTTGAGGAACATGCCAAAGGGACATGGAGACATGTTGGAGAAGGCGGCATCTCTTTCTCAAGAGATTTCCTCGTAGTATCAGGCGATGAACCGGAATCTGATGGAACGACCGTCAGTGACATGCACAAAATGCTAGGTTTGCTCCCGTCACTGCGGCTTCGCCAGTATCACGTTCTTTGGTATGGCAAGACCAATTCCGACGGCCAGCTAGCGGGGACGTATATGGGCGATGAACCGAACGTCATTGCGACCTTGGTTTTGAAAGCCGATGGTTCGTTCACCCAAACGATTGCTCAAAGCACCACAACGAATCATGCCATCGGGACTTGGAAGCAGGACAGTGATGGGACGGTTCGATTCTCGAAGGATTTTCTCAAGACATCTGGTGAGCCTCTCCAGCCTGATGAAATTGCTTCGTCCATAGACCCAAGAGGTTCATACCTTCAGATTGAAATATCTAAGGAACCAGCCAGCGCTCAACCCGTCTTTCACAAACGCATGTTGGGTGTCTTGCTTCCATAGCGTTTGAGTGGGTCTGGCGACGTGCCAGACCAGCGTTATATACGGGTATACCCGGATTGACTTTGTACGCTCGCACTGCGGGGTGGGAGTCGCGCCGGGTTTGATGAAATCCTTGGGGTACGGGGGGGGGGTTGCATAGTGGAGTCTGTGCGACCGCGCCGGGCGGATTCCATGACGTATCGTGACGTACCGGAAGCGGTATGACGTATTTATGACGTACAACCGCCCTTCGGCTGCTCTAATCATGGCTAAGTTGTTGATTTTATTGGCGTCCCCGACGGGATTCGAACCCGTGTTACCGCCGTGAAAGGGACCCGAGGGTCCGTAACCCATTGATTCCATTGGGCACGGTTGGCGCTTTACGGCACCCTTGGAGCCCTGAAGAAGCTTTATTGCACCCTTATTGAACCCACGTTTCAGCTCTCCATCTGAGCCGAAAAAAGAGCTATACTGAGCCGCAGAGGTGTTTGACGTCGATGATCGAACCCCAGTCCATTGCTGAGATCCTCGGTCTCGGACCTTCCATCCGGACCGTCAGCGAGTTGGAGTCTGCCGTCTCAGCTGGGCTCCCGAAACGCTCCCTCGAAAAGCTATCCACTCGTCTTTACGAGGATCGCCGGGTGGCGAACGCCTACAAGTTCAAGGTTGTGCCAGCGGCAACGTGGAAGCGTCGGACCAGGCGTCTTTCCGTGGACGAGAGCGAGCGCACCGAGAGGCTGGCGCGCGTGCTCGCGCAAGCGGAGTACGTCTGGGATGATCGGGACCGGGCGCGCGAGTGGATGAACAAGCCACACCGCGAGCTCCATGACAGAACTCCGCTCGAAGTGGCTCGGACGGAGCTCGGCGCCCGTCGTGTCGAAGACCTGCTCGAGAAACTCTTCTACGGACTCCCCGTCTAGCGATGATCGCGTACCGGATCGCGGATGCGCGTCATCCGATCTTTGACGGCACTGGAGCGATGCTCCGTGGAGGCCGCTGGAACTCCATAGGTCAGCGCGTTATCTATGCCGCCGAAAGCTATGCCGGCGCGATGCTCGAAATCCTTGTGCACGCCAACCTGGCGGTCCCTCCCAAGCATCATCAGGTCGTCCGGATCGCCATCCCGGAGAGTGTCGTAATCGAAACTCTATTGCCGTCTGCACTGCCGGGTTGGGATGCCGAGGATGTGACGACGGCAAGAGCTTTTGGTGATGAGTGGCTGCGGGAAGCTCGAACAGCAGTTCTCCGAGTGCCAAGTGTCGTCACCGAAGGACGCGAGTACAACATCCTGATTAACCAAGCCCATAGTGCCGCGAAATTGATCGAAGCTTCCGCTCCCGAACCTGTACGCTGGGATACTCGATTGTTTACACGTTGACGGGCCGCGCTGATTTCGGGCGCCCAGCCCCGGCGCACCGAGTCACGAAGCCCGTAAACTTGCTGATGCATGCTTCTCACTCTGTCAACCACGCATCAACCCGCCTCGGACCTGGGCTATCTACTCCACAAGAACCCTTCACGAGTTCAAACGGAAGACGTGTCTTTTGGTACGGCGACGGTCTTCTACCCAGAGGCGTCTCTTAAGAAATGCACAGCTGCGTTGCTGCTGGAAATTGATCCCGTCGGCTTGGTGCGCGGTCGTGAGCCTTCTGGAGACGGCGGGCAGCTAGAGCAGTATGTGAACGATCGGCCCTATGCAGCCAATTCGTTCCTTAGCGTGGCGATCGGTCGCATCTTCAACACAGCGATGACGGGACGAAGCAAAGAGCGGCAGGAACTTGCCGATTCTGCAATCCCCCTGTCCGCGAGTCTCCCTGTATTGGCCGCGCGAGGCGGGCACGACCTGGTGCGCAGACTATTCGAACCCCTGGGCTATGAAGTGACAATGACCAGCGCAAAGCTGGACGAAGCGTTTCCCGAGTGGGGAGAGTCGCCGTATGTCTCGTTGACGATCGCCGGTGTGAAGCGCCTTCAGGATCTTTTGACACACCTTTACGTGTTGATTCCGGTCCTGGACAACGAGAAGCACTATTGGGTCGCTGGCGATGAGATCGAAAAGCTGCTGCGCAAGGGAGAGGGGTGGCTGGCGACTCACCCGGAAAAGGATCTGATCGTCTCGCGCTACCTGAAGCGCCAACGCTCCTTGGCGCGTGAAGCGCTTGATCGTCTCATGGCGGCTGACACTCCGGTCGAGCAGCTCTCTGACACTGAGAACACCGATACGGAAGAGTCAACGCCGAAGCGTTCGCTGCATGCGCAACGATTGGAAGTAGTCGCAGCAACGCTTATGACGACCGGCGCGAAGCGCGTGCTTGATCTGGGGTGCGGCGAGGGCAAACTCCTCCGGCTTCTTCTGGCCGAACGACAATTTGAGTTCGTGCTCGGTATGGATGTTTCGTATCGTTCCCTAGAGAAAGCCAAAGAACTTCTTCGTCTGGAAAATATGCCGGAAAGGCAGCGCCAGCGCATTGAACTGATACAGGGCTCGCTCACCTATCGAGACAGGCGGCTGAGCGGCTTCGATGCCGCTGCCATTGTCGAAGTCATCGAGCATCTCGACGCCGCACGGCTGGCGACCTTTGAGCGGATTGTCTTTGAATTTGCGCGTCCCGCTCACGTCGTGCTGACAACTCCGAATGTCGAGTACAACGCGGTGTTCGAAAAGCTGCATGCTGGCGAGTTCCGACATGACGATCATCGCTTTGAATGGTCACGGAAGCAGTTTGAGGATTGGGCTACTTCCTTAGCAGAACGCTCTGGGTACCAAGTTCGCTTTGAACCAGTCGGCCCGGTCGAAGAACAATATGGAGCGCCAACTCAGATGGCGATCTTTTCGAGAAAGGAGGTCACGCAGTGAACATCAGCATTCCAGAACTGTCACTCGTCCTCCTGGTCGGTCCGTCAGGATCAGGCAAATCTACATTTGCACGGAAGCACTTCCTTCCAACGGAAGTCATCTCGTCGGATTTCTGCAGAGCCCTCGTATCAGATGATGAAAACGATCAGTCTGCCACAGGCGATGCGTTTGATGTGCTGCATACCTTGGTGAGGAAGCGACTGGCTCGCGGAAAGCTCGTCGTCGTGGATGCGACGAACGTGCAGCCAGAATCCCGGAAGTCTCTGATCGCCCTGGCGAAAGAGTTCCATGTCTTTGCGGAGGCGATCGTCTTCGACCTTCCAGAGCGCCTCTGCCAGGATCGCAATAAGGTTCGCCCGGACCGGCAGTTCGGTTCTCATGTCATTCACAATCAGCTTCAGCAGCTACGCAGGTCGATGCGCGGTCTAGAGCGTGAAGGCATTCGCCACCTCTTCAAACTCACCTCGCCTGAAGAGGTGGATTCCATCACGATCGATCGCCATTTGCTCTGGAACAACAAGAAGAGCGAGCATGGGCCTTTCGACATCATCGGCGATGTGCATGGCTGCTTTGACGAACTCGTCGAACTGATGTCGAAGCTGGGGTACGAGGTCAAAGCGACGAACGACACGTACGCGGTCACGTCCCCTCCCGACCGCAAGCTCGTCTTCGTAGGCGATCTCGTTGATCGTGGGCCTGGAACGGTGCAGGTCCTTCGGCTCGTTTCTGCAATGGTTGAATCGGGTCAGGCATTCTGCGTACCCGGAAACCATGACATCAAGCTCGTTCGTGCGTTGCGTGGTAAGGATGTGAAGCGCACTCATGGCCTCGCTGAAACGATGGAGCAGCTTGAGACAGAAACGCAGGAGTTTCGGGACTACGTTTCCAAGTTCCTCGACGGTTTGGTGAGCCACTATGTCTTCGACAACGGGAACCTTGTCGTTGCGCATGCAGGCTTAAAGGAATCCATGCAGGGACGCGGATCAGGCGCTGTCCGCGAGTTTGCGCTTTTCGGCGAGACGACCGGCGAAACCGATGAGTTCGGGCTACCGGTGCGTTACAACTGGGCGGCAGACTATCGGGGAAAGGCGCTGGTTGTGTACGGGCACACGCCCGTGGCGGAGCCACTCTCACTGAACAACACAGTTAACATCGACACTGGATGCGTTTTCGGCGGGAAGCTCACTGCGTTCCGTTATCCGGAGCGCGAGATGGTGTCTGTCCCTGCGCACAAGACATACTACGAACCTGCGCGTCCTTTTCTCCTCGAGACAACACAACAGGAGCGAGACACACAGCAGATTCATGATGACGTGCTCGACATCGAAGATGTTGTCGGCAAACGGCTCATCGACACACGGCTGCTACCAAAGATCACGATCCGCGAAGAGAATGCCATCGCAGCGCTGGAAGTGATGAGTCGCTTTGCGTGCGATCCGAAGTGGCTCATCTATTTGCCTCCCACCATGTCTCCGTCCGAGACGAGTCAGCGAACGGACCTTCTGGAGCATCCTGACGAAGCGTTCGCCTTCTATCGCAAAGAAGGCATCTCAACCGTGGTTTGCGAACAGAAGCACATGGGCTCCCGCGCGGTAGTTGTGGTGTGTAAGGACGAGTGCGTTTCGTTGAAGCGCTTCGGTGTTTCCGAGCCTTCGCTTGGTGTGGTCTATACGCGCACTGGACGCCAATTCTTCGAGGACGCCGCACTGGAGAAAGCATTCCTTGAGCGTACCCGCGACGCTGCGTCCGGCGCGGACTTGTGGAACCATCTCGGTACAGACTGGCTCTGCCTTGACTGTGAACTGATGCCTTGGTCTGCAAAGGCTCAGGAGCTTCTCCAGAAACAATATGCTCCAGTGGGCAATGGTGGTGTGAAGACCCTTCACGCTGAAATAGAAGCTTTGGAAGCTGCCAGTGGTCACGTATCAGGGCTGGAAGCATTGATGCAGAGAACGCGAGATCGACTTGGCGCGGTCGATGGCTACGTTCGCGAGTACAGACAGTATTGCTGGCCTGTGAAGGGATTGGCCGATCTCAAGTTGGCTCCGTTCCACTTGTTGGCTAGTGAAGGTGCTGTGCATACAGATAAACCGCATACGTGGCACATGGAGACTTTGACAGGTCTCTGTATGCAGGACACGGAGATTCTGCTCGCGACTCCGTATCGGGTTGTAGACTTGGCCGACACCGCGAGCTGTCACGATGCCGTCGCGTGGTGGACTGAAATGACCTCGCATGGCCGCGAGGGAATGGTGGTGAAGCCTTTGGACTTCATAAGCCGTGGGCGTCGAGGTGTCACGCAACCAGCAATGAAGTGTCGCGGCCCAGAATATCTGCGCATCATCTATGGCCCGGAGTACCTCTTACCGGGCAATCTCGAGCGTCTGCGTTCGCGGGCTGTCGGAGCCAAACGGTCTCTCGCGTTCCGTGAGTTTTCACTCGGTATTGAAGCCTTGGAGAGGTTCGTTCGGCGCGAACCACTGCGGAGGACTCATGAATGCGTGTTCGGAGTTCTTGCGCTAGAAAGCGAGCCTATCGATCCTCGTCTATAAATTCTTATTCGCCTCCATGGCGAAAGGTCAGTCCGCTGGCGCATGTCAGGAAGGAACGGTCTAGGAGCTTGAAATGATCTCGCCTGTTCCATCGATCGTCACGCGCGGGATCTTCGTGACAGGAATATTCAGCGCATATCGCGTGTGCTTGAGCTCACCTGAACGGATGAAGGCGCCCGTTTCGACGAGCCCTGCCAAGTCGCGCGTAGTAGTAGCAGGAGGTGTTCCTGCTATGGTGCTGTACTTCTTCGCGCTCATGCCACCCACGAAACCCTCCGGACCTTCTTGCAACATGCGCAAGAGAACCTTCTGCTGACGCGGGTTGATCCGTCCGCGAACACTGTCGAGCAATTTTGCCTTGTGAATGACAAAGTCGATGTCAGCGATGGTCCGGCGCTGAGCTTCGAGCGCGATAGCACCGAACCAGCGTAGCCACTTGGTGACTTCATTGCTCCCATTCGCCTGTTCCAGCGCGCGGTAGTAGTCGCTGTGGTGGGCAAGGATCGAACGCGCCAGGGCAACGATAATGGGCTGGCCGAAACCCTGGATGAGTGCCTTCTCTGCGATCGCCCTGCCGATGCGTCCATTTCCGTCCTCGAAGGGATGGATGGACTCAAAGTACAAATGAGCGACGCCGGCCCGGGTGAGGGCCGGTAGTCTTGATCCACCTTCGGGAGCGGTCCTGTTGAACCACCCGATGAACCTCTTCATCTCCTTGAGAACTTGAGACGAGGGCGGTGCTTCAAAGTGGACTTTGGGCGAATAGCTCGCGCCAGAGATCACCTGCATTGGTTCAACGCTTGTGCGGTAGCAACCGATGTCTCGCAGGTCAGTTCTCCCCGCGCCGACCATTCGGTGCCATGCGAAGAGTTGATCCTCGGTCAGCAAGCCGTCGATGCCGCGGTAGAGATCAACCATCAGCTCCGAGATTCCCTGTTCAGCAGGCTTGACCCTGCGACGATCCGAGATCAGGCCAAGTTGGCGCTGAATGGACGACTGGACGTTGGCGCGATTGAGGATTTCGCCCTCGATCTCTGAAGTGGTTAGAGCTTCTGCACTCATCGACTCAACCATCACTTGTTGCCGTGCGTCGTCATTCAGATGTTTTGCTGAACCGACCAAGACGCCAGCGCCGCGCAAAAAGTCCTGCTCAGCCTGTGCCATCACTTCGGTGTGCCAGCGGAAATCGGGCCAATCGCCTTGTTGCCAGTTCCAGCGCATGATCGATAGCTGCTCTCGTTATCGATCATTATATGCGCTCATCTTGATTGATTGCGCTCCGAGGGTATGCACGAAATTCCTCTCTCCGTGCGCGGATGCCACAATGGGCGGTGGAGTGAGACAGGAAACGTTGGCAGATCGTAATTTGTAGCGAATGCTCTCCGACTCCAGATATGCGCCCACTTGGGACCGGACCGCGATGGATAATGCCAGAGCGGCGGTTTAACGGAGTACAGCTGATGCCATGAATGTATCGGTCAAACGCCAATGTTTCTCTGGGTCTTGGGCGGTGCCGGCGGACACTTAAAAGTGACGGCCTTCGCACGATGAGCCCCCGTCCGCAATATGATGGCTACTGATCTGCTATCGAGGGAAAGTGGTGAGTGGCGGAAGTCGACTGGGTCAAATTGAGCCGCGCGAGAGGGCTGGGGCGCAAACGGCCCGTAAGTACGAGTACCAATATGAGCGGACTGCTCGGGCCACTCTAAACCTGCTCACGAGCCACCAAAAGCATCTCTGCGTCTACTGTGATTGGCACGACGATTTCGTCATCGAACTCGAAGGTGTCGAGGCGGTGTACGAGTTCCACCAAGTTAAGGGCCGGAAGCTGTCACAGGGGCCATGGAGCTTTCGCGAGTTTTTCGGGGTGTCACAACCTCGAACTTCTAAAAAGGCGAAGTCTCCAAAATCTGGGAAGCCTGCGAAAGTTTCGGATGACGCGATTTTCATACGCATGCTGCAACACCGCAGGAACTTCGGAGCTGCGTGCTCTGCCTTAGCTTTCGTTACGAACTCAGGTCTAGAGCCGGGTCTCACCAGCTTTCTTGCAGCGATAAAAGCCGCTGGTTCCGCGGCGGGCCTTACCGGCGAACAAAAGGGTACATTCGAGCGTTTGGCCCAAGCATACGAAGCAGCAAAGCTAGTTCCTTCCCCTAGAGATCTTTTTGACTGGCTCCGCGAGCTGCGGATGCTTACCGACCAGGGGAACCTGGAAAGTGCAGAGCAAGCTCTGCTGGAACTCGCTGACGTGATCGTGAATTTTAGCGAGATCGAGCTGCTCCAACGGCAGTCTAAGCAGATCGCTCGGGAAGTCGTTTCCCAAGTGCGCCGGAAAGTGGCACACACGAGCACGATCGTTCCGGCGTCCGACGAAACCTTACGCGCGGAAAAAGGCTTGGTTGTCACCGATCTGCTGAGTACGCTCAGTCTCTCTTCTCAAGCCTATGAACAGCTACGAAAGGGCGACTCGACGGACGCAGTCAAGACTCTTTCCCGTCTGCAGCGTTACTGCCAGAAGCATGGATGGTCAGAACACTTGGTCAACATCTGTGACTTTAAGTCTCAATGGGACGTCTGGCGAACGGTTGAGCGTCACGCACTCACCAAGGTCGATTACATCCTCCTAGAGGAGAAAGCAATGTCACTACTCAGACAAAATCTTTCCTTGGTGGAGCTCGTCACGGAGGCAAAAGACATTGCAAAACAGTTTGCAGGTCTGACTGGGACCTCCCTTACCGCAGATCACGTGTTGGGGCTATTTTTCTCCTTGGCTGCTCAATCAGAATCACTGGCGGATACGGAGGGGACAGCAGCCCTATGAACGTTGACGATTTCTTAGCGTCGGTCAGTAATTCCGATTTGAGGGTTCCTCTTGCCCATGACCGTCGCAATCGTCTTGCGCCGGAAACTGTAGACGCGCTTTTTGCAATGCCCCTTCTTGCACTGACGATTCTTGTGACAGCTAGGAAACGGCCCTTTCAAACAATGCATCTTGGCAGGATCGTATCAAGCGCCCTTACAGATTTGTTCATTGCTCTACGACGCTCGGTGCATAGCCTGGAAAGCTCTCTGACCTTACGCCGCAGATGTGCTGAGGCCCTAGCCTTTCTAGAGTCTGCTCGTCTCGTATCAGTCTCGGAAGATGAAAAACGAGTGGTCAGGTTGACCGATGCGGGCCGGATGAAGCTAGACAGAAGTCTGCGGGATGCGACTGACCTAGGGCTGCTTGTTCGCAGGCTCGGTATTGCGCTCGAGCGTGGGCACGCGAGACAGGGGCAAAACAACGATGAGGCTTAGTAGCTTTCAGTACCTACCAAAAACCGACGCAGGGTGGACATCAGGCCTTCTCCAGTTTGGGGACCTGTTCACGACAGTGCAGGGACCAAATGGCTCTGGAAAGACTCCCTTGATGAAAGGCGTGATGGCCGCGCTCGGCCATGAGTTGGAGCTGCCGCCAGCGATTCGCATGCATTGTCGTGCGGCTGAGATCGCCTTGGAACTGGAGGGCCGGCGGTTGATCGTGACCAGAGATCTAGCGGAAGAATACAGGCTCACGGTTGATGAGGAGGGATCGAGCACAACCTACTCAAATGCGAAAGACTATGCAAATTGGTTTATGGGCCTGCTCACGGAGTCGGCCCCCTCGCTCACAAACAAACAGAAGCAAGAAGCCATACTTTACCCAAGCATTGTCTTTCCTGCATTTTGGGTCGATCAGGATCATGGGTGGACGCAAGACTACTGGACACCGCCAAATAAGAACTTTCTACTGGATCAACGGCAAGAAGTGATCCGGTTCTTGATCGGATTGCCGCCCCGTCACCCTTTCAGGGCGCGTACAGCCTTCGAAGAGGCGAAGGCCGCTTTGGAAAAAACCGAGAAGTCGATCGAGTTACAGCGTTTCGTGATCAACCGTCTAGAACGAGACGAGCGTTTTGTCCAGGGAGAGACGCCCCGCCTCGAACAGCGGAAGGCACAAATAGAGCAGAATCTGGAAGACAGTCGGGTTGTGCTAGAGCTGATCCGCAGCACAACGAACGTGTTTGACCGCGAGCTAAGCGCTCTTGAGGCACAGCTGGCCACACTTGACGCAAGGGATGGTGCGCTAGGAAAGCGGCGAGAGCAGCTGAGCCTTGTCTTCTCCGAGTTGGAAGGAGAAGAGGAAATTCTCACGGCAAATGTCCAAGCGACGGATCTGCTTCGGCAATTCTGCGGGCGGGAAGACTGCTTGATGTTCCAACATTCGGATCGCTCATTCGGGCGCTCGCTCCTCTTTCTGAAAGATCAGATCAAAGATATGCGACGCACTGACGGCCAGCTGAGTCGGGAGATGGCCACGGTTGCAGAGGAGAAGAGACTCGTACAGGCAAAAATCAGCGCGAAACGTGCTGAACGCGCGGCCGCCGTCGAAGGCTCGCCGCAGGCGAGTATCAGCAGACAACTAAGCTCTTTGACCAATGAGCTTGTCGAAGTCGAGTTGAAGCTTGCCAAGTTGCGGCAGCTTGCAACGGAGCAGGAGAGATTTAATCGCCTGCTCGACAGACGCGAGCAAGAGGTAATCGCCGTTACGGCAGCGAGACCGCACGGAATTCGTGGCGTCGGAGCTCTTTCCGATGCGCGTCGCCTGCTGAGTGATTCCGTGCAGCAATGGCTGACTACGTTAGGAACAAAGAACTTCAACGGTGCTCACTTCGATGATGATCTTAATCTCTTCGTTGATGGGGAGCGTTTTTCGATCACGACGCATCAAAGCGGAAGTACTCGGACGCGTATCGTCTTGGCTTTTCATGCAGCGATTTTGGAGGTAGCCCTGGCACGGGGCGGCAATCATCCTGGATGGTTACTCTTCGATGCCCCCAAGCAACACGAACTCGATCAAGCCGATTTCGACGCGTACACACAGCGGTTGCAAATGGTCGCTTCAAGGTATCCCGGCAAGCTACAAATTGTCTTCTCCGCTGCTGATCTGAAGACGCAGTTCGAGGCGGGAGATGAAGTCTGGGCTCCCGCGTTTGCGGTGGGAGGAGGGCTCCGCTTTCTTGGACCGACTGCGTAGGAGGTTGTTATCGAGACACTATCGACGTTTTACAGCCGCACTGAGGTGATTGAGTGACTCTGCTAAAGAACTTCCTTAGACGCTACACGGATCTTCCGTCGCTGATCCACCTTCTGAGAACCCAAACAATTACATTTCTCGACCCATCCACGTGGGATGACAAGAATGGTGCTTACTTCATGGAACTCTACAAGGACCGGAGGAAGTTAACCTCTCTCTTAGCCATCTGCTGTTCCATGCAGTCAGAAACCTACCATCACTGGAGGGTGTTTTCACAAGGATCAGCGGGCGTGTGCATCTCGTTCAAACGTACCAACCTCGTCAACGCATTAAGAGAACAGTCGAAAACAGTGCGGAGTAGCGAAGTTGAATACCTGAAGCTGAATGAGAGTAGACAGCTGGATGCACACGGGGTGAACTCGTTACCTTTTCTAAAACGCTTTCCCTTTGGGGACGAACGAGAGTTTAGATTCATCTGGGAATCGAAGTCTCAACGGCTCAGAACGAAGACCTTACCGATCCCGCTTTCTTGTATAGACCGCATCTACTTAAGCCCTTGGATGCCGGAGTCGGTCGCGGAGAGCGTCAAGGAGACGTTGAGAGAAATCGATGGGGTTGCAGCCCTGCGTATAACAAGATCAACCCTGATCAGAAATGATGAGTGGCAGTGCTATGGGGAAAGGGTAGCCGGGGCTAAGCTCAAGCGGTAGGAACGCCATCGGTAGACCAGCCTTACCATTGTTAGTTTGTCCAAATGGACCATCCTGCGCCAGCGCAGCAACACAAATGCGAACAACTACGCCTGCCCTGTTCAAAAACTCTTGCAGTATGCCTGTAAGGACGCGGACTGCAGTTGCGCAGGTAGATCACATGTTCGAGAATCGCCCCATGGACCTTGAAAGCATCGTCAAGGAGATTGAGGCGCGGGCTCGCAACCATGAGATCGGGCGACTGCAGTCTCTTCGCAAGGATTTGAAACGACTGACGCGTCTGCCATCGTCATCAATCTTCACGTCGCAGACGATTTTCGCACCACACTACGCATATCATCATGGCGGGCGGAAGGAGCTACAGTTCAACGTCGGGTTTGATCGGGAGGGGACGTTCCGCCATGGTGTCGCCTTCTCTTTCGAGCCGAGCCAGACACTTCCGTATCCCGAAGAGCAGCTACTCCCGAGTGTTCGAAGATTCAACGAATACATCGCTCTGAACGCCAAATTATTTGCTGACATGTCAATGTGGGATTGGCAACGAGAGCATAGGAGAGATTCGGATCGCCCGGTGTCTCCGATTCTTCCAGACTTGGTACAGCGTCATGTATTTGTGTTTCTCGGAAAGATGCAGCCGATTGATGCCATCGATGTAGACCTGATCGTGTTCGATCTTGATCGTCTTATTCCGCTTTACCTGTATGTGGAAGGAGAGGGTGACTATGCGGATCCCAATAATGGTGAGAAAACGCCGTTTGTCCCGGGCTGCACAGTCAAGAAGCGCAGTACTTCTTCATCGCTTGCTGCGAGAACGCTCGACGTCGACCTACGGCATAACGCATTGCAGAGGAGCCTCTATACTCTTCTAGAGGCGCAGCATGGACATGGTTCTGTCGCGACTGAGTGGAAGTCTGGAGCAGGCAAGATCGACGTTGCCGTGCGTCGACCGGATGGCAAGTTGTGGATTTACGAAATAAAGACTTCACTCTCGGCGAGAGGCTGCATCCGCGAAGGCCTTTCGCAGATACTTGAATACGCCTACTGGCCTGGAGCCATCGAGCCGGAACGGTTGTTTATCGTAGGTGAGCCAGAGTTCGATAGAGAAGCCCGCGCTTACGTAGCTCTTCTGCAGCGACAGTTCAAGCTGCCGATCGAGTATCAGCAGCATGTTCTTCTTGAGTCAGAGTAGGCTCAACAGCCCTATGCTGTGTTTGGCGTATACAGAATCGATATCCTAGGGAGCTTGATCGTGGCTTCCTCAAGAACGTTCAGCTCGAATCAATACCGCCCTCGTTGAGACCGGGATTGTTCATCGAGTTTATCTCGCTCCGCTTTCAGGGGGCAGGTGCAGGAGGAGGAACTTGACTTCTGCCGCGCAGCCGGCGAGCGGAGGCCGGAGAGAGAGAGCGGGATCAGGGTGCAGGGAGAAAACCCAAGCGGGTTCTCCCTGCCGCTTTTTGCGGTGGCGAAAAGCGGCCCCGGCCAGCCGGAGCCGAGGCTTGAGGCTAGGCGGCTTTCTTGACTGAGGCGTCCTTCTTGGCTACCGATTTGACGGCACCGGACTTGGACTTTCTGGCTGGCGTGCTCCTAGGCTTTACCACCTTGGGCTTCTTCGGTGCGAAGACATGTTCGGCTTCTATGAGCAAATCCGGAGTGTTTTCCTGCGGAATGCCGATATGGTCGGAGAGGACGATGCGCAGCGCAAAGCCGATTAGCTTTTCGTCTGCGATGCTGCTGAGTGCGGCGAGCACGACCTCGTCGTCTGAGCGCTGTTCGTTCTCATCGATGCTGTAGTGCGTGGCTGCCTCTTCTAAGAAGTCGTAGGGATTGACATTGACCAGCAGACGGAGGAGGAAGCGCAGTTGGTCGGCGTTGAAGGATGCGGGAGCCTGCTCGATGATGCGTTCAAAGGTGGCGGCCCGTGCCTTGCGCTGTTTCTCGCGTCTGGCTTGCTCGGCTTCGTACTCCTTCTGCTGCCGCTCAAACTCCGCCTTGCGTTCCTCCTCCTTCCGCTTCTGTTCTGCATGATAGTCGGCCATGCGCTGCTCATGTTCGGCTTGGCGCTGGACGGCTTCTTCCTCCGTCTCGGCTTCGGGAACATCCGGCATGACGGGCGGCGGCTCGACCGGCTCCGCTGCATCGGTCTGGACGTGGTTCGTGTGCACCGGGCATTCTTCGTCAAGGCACACGGTGACGGTGCGGCCAACTTGCTTCCCAAAGACGATGATCGCTGCCTTGGACGATGGGCACGGCGGCTCGGCATCGGGATTGTCGGGTTCCGCAAGTTCGCGGTACTGGTTCCGATTGAGGGCGCCGGGACGCTGTTCTTTGGGCGAACGCCATGCGGTTTCGATCTGCACCAGTTCGGGTCGCGCGGCGATCTCACGGTCGATGTGCGCTGCGATCTTGGACTGGAAGCATGTGCCGTCATGGCATTGGTCGCCCTGCACGTCCGCAAAGAGGCTGGTGTTGTACCCGCTGCGGCGTGGGCAGGTAACGCAGGCTCCGGCCTCTGGTTTGAGGGCGATGTCCTCACGGTCAAAGGGAGCCTCGGCAAGGTTCAGGTAGAGATTGGCCTAAATCCACGCCGAAAGGTGCTTGGCTGGAAGCAGGTGCGCTTCCTTGTCCTGCCAGTCCTTGCGCCAGCAGTTCTCGAACGCTATCGCCTGATGCTCCTGAGGCAAACGGGCGATGAGATTGGCGTGGCTGGCGGTGATGCGTTCCTGTACGAATGCCTCGGCAACGGTGGGGATGAGTTGTAACAGGCTGAGACGCGCGTAGATGTGGCTGGCGCTCTTGCCGGACTTCTCGACCAAGGCGGCAACGTCATAGCCTGGGACATCCAACAGACGCTGGAAGCCTTGCGCTTCCTCGTAGGGATGAACGTCCACCCGCTGCGAGTTCTCGACAAGCTGCCACTCGACGGCTTCGGCATCGTTCAGTTCCTTGATGTGCGCGGGAACTGAAAACTCCTCCGCAAGCTGGCAAGCGCGAAAGCGGCGGGCTCCTGCGACTATTTCGAAGCCTTTCTCTTTTGGGCGAACAACGATGGGCTGAATGAGGCCGTGGGGCCTGATGGAGGCGGCGAGCTCCTCCAGCTTGGCCTGGTCGAATGTCTGCCGTGGGTTGGTCTTGGATTCGGAAATCTGGTCGATGGCGATGTATTGAAACGGGCTGCTGTCCTGCATGGTGCCCTCCTTTGGGCTTGGTGGGTTGCGGGTCACAGAGCGGCACACGTCGGGCTTTGTTCCGCTCCAAGGGAGCGGACTAGCCGAGAATGCACTTGTCCGTGAAAGCCTCTTCGTATCCCTGCAAGCGCAGGTTGTTGTCCCATGTGGCGGCGAATCTCTCGTGCTGCTTGCCGAGTTCCAACAGGGCGACGTAGTGGTCGCGGACGATGGCGCGGGAGACCTGCTCGACGGCAACGTAATCGTTGCGCCAGTAGTACGGAATCAGGTGTGCACCACCTGCATACCCAAGCTCGAAACACATCTCCGGGTCACGCATAGCGTCGCCGTTCTGTTCGCCGTAGTGCGCAACGGAAAGGGCCGGTAGACCGAGGGGGCCGGATTCGTCGACGGCTTCAATGACAAGCGGCAGGTAGGGCGGATTCTCGATGCGGACGTGCAGGCTCGGACGCCAGCCGCCCGCTCTCTTGAGGATGGAGAGAATGGTTTTCATGCCGCCACCTCCACAAGCTGCGGTTCGGTGGCTGCGTCCTCGGTGGTCTCCAGCATGGGAGGTTCCAAGGCCGCGAGAATGACGCTGGCGGTCTGCTGGATGACTTCCAAGCTCTCGGCCAACAGAGAGGCGTTGCCGTGGTAGAGCTGGATGTAGTCGGCGGATGCGCTGCCGGTTTCCAGCCCAACGGCTTTACCGACCACGAAAGCGATGGCTTCGGCTTCCGTCTCGCGCACGGTCTTGGTGGTGGCTGTCCGGCGTTCTGCCTTGTGCAGGAGTTCGTGCGCTGTCTCATGAACAAGCGTCGAAAACTCCTCGGCCTTGGACTGTCCGGGCAGGATGGCGATGCGTCCGCCGTAGCTCATGCCGAGGGCTGGCGCGATGTTCGCGTTGTAGACAAGCTGAATGCCTCTGCTCTTGACGAACTCGGCCAAACGCTCCACGTTCTCGCCAGGATCGCCGGAGACCTGGTGCATGTCGGGCAGGTCTGCACCTTCGGTCTGCGACACGTCGAAGACGTAGGCGTTGCGGAAGCCGAGTAGGGTGCGCTCGTTCTGCTTGGTGATGTCCTTCTGCGCTTCCTCGTCCTTTTTGCGGCGAATGCCGACGATGGGAGCAAGGATGCGGATGCCTTTCTGTCCGGCCTTCACGCTGCGGCCAAGGTTCTTCCACGTCCAGAACCCCGCAACGCGGGTCGCGGTCGGCATCTGCCGCGCGATCTCCAGCACGTTCCCAAAGCTGTACTGGTGAAAGCGGCTCATGGCGGTGAGGTAGTTGGTGAGGGCTTCCGAGTGTCCGGCCTCTAACTGCTGAATCGAGAGCTTGATGTTGGCGGCAATGAGTTCCTGTTTGGTGGTGGGCTTCTTGCTGTCGATGGGGGTGACGTTGTCGATCTTGGCGTTGCTGCTCATGGTGTTTGCTCCTTGTCGGCTTTGCTTTTGCACTTCCGCGTGAACTCGCGGCATGTACATGCCGAACGCCACCTGGCGAAGGCGGGGGTAGCAAGGTGCAAGGGGAGGGGTCTCCCCATCCTTGGAGCGGAGGCGGAAAGCAGGAGCGGAAAGGACGGAGCGCAGCGGAGGTCTGCACAAGCCCGCAGGGCGCGGAAGATTGGGGAAGCCCCTTGCGCCGCGCGATCGGGGCAGAGCCCCTTAGCGAGGTTTGGCTTCCGAATTGGTGCGCGGCAGCGCACAAGGTCTATAAGGGTGGGCGTTGCGGGCGTGAACGGCCCGCTGAGGAGGGTGGCGAAAGACGCGAAGCGGCTGAAGACGGGGAGGAGAACTCCTCCCTTCGGCACCTTCTGTAAGGCTCAAACTCGTATCGAGGAGTATTTGCGGCTCGCGGGAAGCTCGTGCTGAAGCGCCTCACGACGGGTCCAATTAATTTGCTGCCTACGGCTGTTTGGTGTGGCTATGTTCAAACCTTAGAGTTGCGGGTCGCCGCGTCGCAGAAAGCCCCTGTTGATGCTCGATTAGACACACAGTGGTGGATCCCGGCGGGACGCGCGAACCTGTATCGTGGCGACCCATAGCGAACAAACGTAGAAAATACGTAGCGTCACCTGGGAAACACTGATATCGTTTGATATCAGGTCGTCCCAGAGGTGCGAAGTGGCAAAACAGATGTTGATTCGTGATGTTCCCGACGAGTTGGTTGGATGGATAGACGGAGAGCGCGCGGACAAGCGTATGTCACAACGAGAGGTGGTCATCAACGCCATGATGATCGCAAGTGGCAAGCGCCCTGACAACGGAACCATGCTGATCGACTTCCCTTCAGCCAAGGCGACCGAAACGTACCTTCCTCCATTCAGCTTCATCGATCTCTTCGCGGGAATCGGCGGTTTTCACAGCGCCCTCGCCAAGATCAACGGAGAATGTCGATTTTCATGCGAGTGGGATGTACATTCGCAAAGGACGTACAAAGCGTGGCATCACCGGACCCCGGTCGGCGACATCAAGGATGTGAAGATTTCAGACATCCCCGACCACGATGTCCTAGCCGCTGGCTTTCCATGTCAGCCATTCTCCATCGCCGGTGTCTCCAAGCGTCAAAGTCTTGGTATAGCTCACGGTTTCGACTGCGCCACGCAAGGGAATTTGTTTTTCCAGCTTGCAACGATCATCAAAGCGAAGCGGCCACCTGTTCTGTTCCTCGAAAACGTAAAGAACCTCAAATCTCACGACAAGGGGCGAACCTGGGAGGTCATTCACAACACGCTGGATGAGCTCGACTACTGGATTTTCCCGAAGGTGATCGATGCTGCAGGCTGGGTGCCACAGCATCGCGAGAGGGTTTACATCGTCTGTTTTGACAAGCGTGCTGCATTCCCCAAGAAGCCGGACTTTGTGTTCCCAGAGCCTCCGGCTGGCCCGGCACCAAAGCTGCGGGACATTCTTGAGCCCGATCCTGACCAGAAATACACGCTCACGCCGCATCTGTGGGAATACCTGCAACGGTACGCGGAGGGGCACCGTCTCAAGGGCAATGGCTTCGGGTTTGGTCTGGTTGATCTGGATGGGGTATCAAGAACACTTAGCGCCCGGTATTACAAGGACGGTTCGGAGATTCTGATCCCCCAGGGCAAGAACAGACCACCGCGTCGCCTTACCCCTAGAGAGTGCGCGCGGTTGATGGGCTTCGATAAAGAGTTCCAAGACAATATCGTTGTGTCTGATACTCAGGCGTACCGTCAGTTTGGTAATGCAGTCTGTCCGCCGGTAGTCGAGGCCGTCGGGCGAGAGATTTCTCGTGTCATTGCTGAGAAGCTGATGGAGAATGGTTGCGTGTTGAAGAGAGCGGGCACACAGAGTGCCACGGGGGCAAGGGGAGCAGGTGACAAGCCCGTACTGCGAAAGAGCAATTGAAGATGCGCTGAAGCATGGCAACGCGCTGTTGAAGTTCATTTCTCGCAACAACGTCGGCTTGACCGGTAGTCATGAGTGCGGCTTCTATCTACCGAAGATCGTCCACGGGCTTTTTACACCTCACGGACCGGAGAAGGGTGCCAACAGCAAGCACGATCTCACAATCACTTGGCAGGATGGGCGAGTGACCGAATCGGTCATCACCTTCTACGGCAACAAGACTCGGTCGGAATACCGGCTCACCCGATTCGGCAAGGACTTCCCCTTTCTAAACGAAGGCGTTGTTGGTGACATGCTCGTGCTGATTTCGACTGCGCCGGGCGAAGCACTGGCCTACGTCCTTGATTTCGACGAGGACATCGAAGAGATCCAGTCGACTTTGGGCGTTGATGCTTTTGGGAAGTGGGGTGTCTTTATCGATGGAGCCCCCGCCACGGAAGAGAATGAAGATGCGTGCGTTGAGCGGCGGATCAGACAGTTCTCGGCTGGCTTCACATCGTTTCCTCCTAACGATGTGTTCTCGGCTGCGACTTTGGACATTCTGAAAGGCTGCTCGAAGAAGTTCTCAAAGAAGCCTCTGGATTTGGTGCTGGTTGAGGCCTACAGCACCGAGTACGAGCTATTCCGTGCAGTGGAACGTATTGTCTGCCAGAACGATGTGAGCGGTCGTCTCTTCAAGGACATTGACGACTTCCTGAAAGTGGCGGGCAGCATCATGAACCGCCGCAAGAGCCGTGCCGGCAGATCATTCGAGAATCACGTCCACGCGATTCTCGAAGCGGCCAAAGTACCGCATAAGATGCGCCCGGACCTTGGACCTGATGGGACACCAGACATCATCATTCCGAGCCAAGAAGCATACCTAGATCCCTCGTGTCCGCCAGAGAAGCTAATGGTGGTTGGCCTCAAGACGACTTGCAAGGATCGCTGGCGTCAGGTCACTCAGGAAGGGCTCAAGGTACCGCGAAAGCATCTCATCACCCTCCAGCAGGGCGTGACGGCGACGCAACTGAAGCAGATGGAAGCTGCGAATGTATCGCTGGTCGTTCCTACTCCCTTCCACAAGCATTATCCCTCCGATGGAGTCGTGCAGCCTCTAACAATGGAAAGCTTCGTCGAGGCTGCCCGGCGTCTAACGATTCGTGACTGATGTCCATACTCCCGAGCAGCGCAGCCGCAACATGGCGGCGATTAAGGGCAAGAACACAACGCCCGAACTGCTGGTGCGCTCTGCTCTGCATGAAATGGGGTATCGGTTTCGACTGCATCGGAAAGATCTACCAGGCAGACCTGACATCGTGCTTCCGAAGCACCGGGTCGCCATCTTCGTTCATGGGTGTTTTTGGCACTCGCACGATTGTCGCTGGGGCGCCGTGACACCAAAAACCCGGCCAAACTTCTGGGCAGAAAAGCGAGGCGGCACTGTTGAGCGGGATAAACGCAAGGACCAGCAGCTCAAAGAACTTGGCTGGCGCGTTCTTACAATCTGGGAGTGTGAAACCCGAACCTCAAGCGAACTAACCGTTCTGCTCAGAAAGGCACTGGCGCAAACACTGACGCAGAGCTGTTAACTTCCAGGACAGGTCAACTCAATATGCACTCGCCGGACGAAGTGGGTCGAACGCTAGCCGGGAAGATGTAAAAGGGCAGGAAAGCTTTCCTAAGAGAACTTCACCACTCGCGGCTCGTTCGACGGCGACGCAGATCATGCCGTCGCAACCTGTGTTCTGCGCATGAACCGCCAGCCTCGTGGATTTGGCGACCTGTTCGGCCCGCCGCTCTTGACCCCACAACTCGATATTGCTCACTCTGAGAGTGCTTCATCGGCAAGTCTGGCCTTTGCAAAAGCCTCGGCGCTCGGCCAGTCCGGGGAAACATAGAGGCTGGAGTTGATGTTGCCTCTACTTTCGTTGACGATGAAGAAAGACGTTGCGCGGGGGTATGCGCGGGGATCTTCAAGCGCCTGCTCGACCAACTCATCCCACAGGAATGCTTGTGCTTCGCCATTCACGTCATTCGGGTCATTCAGCTTTGGAAGACCTTCCGCATCGTAAATCGCTTCCGGTCTGAGAGTGTCCCAAAGCTTCTGCATGGAAATCTCATCCATGCTTTCAAATGCCTCTCTCGCATAGCTCTGATCGTAGGTCTTCAGAACCTCAACCTTCCGGTCTCCCGTCTGCTGCTCGAAGAATGTTTCCTGTCTTGGCACCCGTCCTCGCTACCCTGATTATTCCAGGGTTGGTCTCCAGCGTCCAGGAGCAAATTTGCCGATCAACAACATTCGCGTGATTCGCGGACAATCAATCTACTTGGTGGGGAACAGTAAAATCATGAGCGCTGTTCTCAGCGGGCTTGGCCTTTTGCTCAGCGCCTCCGGGGTCTTGTGACTCAGGCGGGGTCGCAGCAACCGCGGAGCTTAACTTTGGAAGCGACGCCTGTCGAAACGCGATGATTCCCGGTCGTGCTCCATAGCTGTGAAAGCGAGAAACGAGGTCATTCGTGAGGGCCTCTCTGAGTCTATAGTGCTTGTTGTTGGCTTTGACGAGGGCATCCGTAAAAGTGCGGCAAAAGCGGTAATTAACGAAGATCTGTCTCTGCTCGTTTTCGATTGCTAGTATTGGACTCTGCCAGACCGCTTGCGGGGAAACTTTCATTTGTTTTGCTGATGTTTCAACGCCCAATACATAAAGAGCGGGACCGGCTTGAGCCTGAGCGTAATCGCAAATGCCTTCGATCTGAACCAATATCCAGCGAACGTTCGCCGTCGGGTCCAACGAGAGTTGATCTCTCAGGAAACTCGTTGTGTCCATACCGAATGCCTCGCGGAATGGAGCATCTTCAAGCGTTGCGGCTGGGCATTCCAGCACTACACCTCGATCCGTGGGCTTCACCGCGCTAACATCCAGATCCACGTGAAGCATCGTATTCAGGTGTGCCGCTTCCTCGTCTGAAAGGTCGGCCTTCTTGCCGGGAGTGGCTATCGCCTGCTTCCAGAGCCTTTCGTCTGGCGCCGCCATTCGGAGTCTGGATACGCGGTCATACAGAATGGGCAGGAGAGCTTCGTTCACAGCAGCGAAACGGTCCTTTCCAACATTGCTAGCACCTACAGCCTCAGTGGCCAGCGCATTAAGCAAGCGCCCTATTTCTACGACAAGGGCTGGGGTGTCTCTCTTGTCGCTAGGCACCAAATTCACGAGTTGAGCTATGGTGTCCGCTGCTGCATCACTCACACGATTTTCCCAGTTAATGAGTGCTGCAATTTGAGGTTCTGAAACCACCATTTTCTGAACCGCTTGGACAAGCTTTGCGGGGTCAATGACCTCCGTACCGCGTATATGGTCGATTTTGGAAAGCGTCTTGATCTGAGTCGGGATCGCATGCGGAGTGTCCTGTAATCTTTCGCAGAGGAACTGAGCAAGGCCCTCCACCTGAGGGGGGAAAAGCGTCCAGACAATCAGCAAGAACGGACCATTGTTGGGGGCAATGTTGTCCCGTAGGATGCCCCCGATGGTGCTGAAGTGTTGAGTTTGGTCGTTGCTTTGGAGACTGAGATGCAAATCCATAAAGAGAACTCGGACTTGCTCCAGTTTCGCTCCATCTGGCAGGTCTCCGGTATAGAGCAGCTTCAGGCACGCAGCGCCTGAGGCGTTTAGAGCATCTGCAATTGCTACAAGGGCGCTGCTCTCATCATCGATTGCAGCTACGCGCGGCTTTGGCAGCATTAGCGTTTTTCTCCAAAAATCAGTGCAGCGATAGTTCCGTCATATCCTTCAGGCAAGTCGATTTCCCCCGGCTCTAAGAAGCGCAGCGATCCTCCACTCAGCTGCATAACCATGTTCACGTAGTAAAGTCCTAGTCCCATGCCTCCCGGTCGGCGAGTGTAAAACGGGGACACGACGCGGTCTGGAGCGTCCTTAAGCCCTGGTCCATTGTCAGCTATGATGATGGCGGGGCCCTCTTCAAGCTCGTTGGTGATGCCGGCATATATCTTGCGCGGCGTCATCTGACTTTTCGCTGGCACGTCTGGCCATCTCACACGCACCCAATAGAGCGCGTTGTCGATGAGATTGCCGACCGCTCCCACGACCAAGCCAAAGGACATCTGAGCATCGAAGTCTCCCAACCCGCCTTCCAAAATCGGTGCTTCAAAGCGAACTCTGTGGTGATTGAAGCG
The DNA here is from genome assembly GCF_025685575.1 of Granulicella cerasi. Classification (NCBI taxonomy): domain Bacteria; kingdom Pseudomonadati; phylum Acidobacteriota; class Terriglobia; order Terriglobales; family Acidobacteriaceae; genus Granulicella; species Granulicella cerasi. Next base: position 193,229 of record NZ_JAGSYD010000006.1, on the reverse strand, counting down.
TAAGGAATTGTTGCGTCTTGCCCGATCAATAACCTTTTTTGCACTCTGAACTGCGCCGTCATCCCTACGAAGGATGGTCGCGAAACCGTCCAGCAGCCCCATCAAACCTTCCGATTGCTCTTGGACGGTTTGTCGGTTTTCACCCATCTGGATGGCGCGATGGAGGGTCTTTACGCCCCGTTCTACTTCATGAAATACCACCCCAAGATTGATACCGGCCATGCCAGCGTGCAGCAGGGTTCGTTGCATGTCTTCGTAGTCGAGCTCGATCTTATCTACATACTTGAAGAGTTTGCCTTCTAGGCCTTCACGCCTGATGGCACGGCGTAGCTCGTTCAAAGGCTGACGAATCTTCTCTGTCTCAATATCGGAAGCCTTACCTGTGAGGCTCCTAATAGCCTCTTTGTCTTTCTGCCGTTCGACTTCAAGGGTCATCAGGGCTCCGAGAACGATGTCCTTGAGATGTAGAAGTGCTTGATCCTCTACAAATCCTTCGCGGTTGGTCTTCTCGACCAGTGCTTGACTCGAATCAAGTTGGAGATTTATGGCTCCGATGATGATATTTCGGCTGATGCTTCTAGTGGGAGTGTTCACCCTACGCATGTCCAACCCCAGCCAGTCATCTGTGGGTTCGCCATAGTTGTAAACGCGGATTCCATCGCGGTACACGCGAACGCCGCCATTTTCATCAAGGTAATCCGTTACCAACTTGCTTTCGGTGAGTAGACGGAGATAATCACGATCGCGGTCGTATACATAGAAGTCGCCAGAGACGGGCCCGATCCCTTCCTGGAAGTCTGCCGTTGCCGTCACTTTGTCCCGTTTCGTGCTTGGGGGCAAAAGGAGCTTCTCGCCTGTCCCTACGAGTTCACGCCCCTCTAGTCTCAACAAAGGGATTCGCAGGAATTGATAGAACCAGTTGTATTCACCATCGATGAGTTCGAATGAAAATTTCCACGTCGCACGAGAAAGTATCGTTCCGACATCCGGGATACCGGCTATCCACAGTTCACGGCCCGGTACTTCTAGGACTGCTGAGAAAGAGCCGGGTTCATCGAAGGGAGAAACGATAGTAGTGATCTGTCTCTGCAGTCGACGGATGTCACCGCGAGACCAATGCTTTTGACGCAAATCGCTTATTGTGATCTGCGTGCCAGTCCGCTGCCCTGTGAACACCTGAGGCGAACGTTCTTCAATCTGCACAGGTGCTTCGGAAAGGAACGGTTTGGAGATTATCTGATTCCAATCGATTCTCACGACACACTCTCTGCAACCTGCATGCCTCGTGACCAATTCAATCGAATTACCGAGTTTATGAACTGCAAATCTTCCAACGCCTTTCTCACCTAGAGGCAGACGGTGGAACTTCGGACTGCGTATTAGCCGCTGACGCTGTACTTCTCGATTTTCGTGGCCCGGTACCAACCAGATGTCCGTTAAAGTTGATAGGGACATTCCTTCTCCGTCGTCTGTCACCGAGATCGTTGGCTCGTCTGTTCCCAACCCTCCTATTTCTACTGACACTTTGGAAGCATCGGCGTCATAAGCGTTTTTTACCAATTCGAAGACCGCTAAGCGAGCACTGCCAATCAGCTGGTCTCCGAGCAGCTGCAGAAGTCGCGCGCGGGGCCGAAACGTAGAACTATGACTTTGGAAAGATTCGCTCAAGGTATAAAGGATACGCGAAGTCCGCGTCTCGTCAGTTCAATTTGTGGAGAGTCGTCACGTCAACAGCTCGATTTTGGCGCCGCCGTCATCGATTGTTCTATTCTCCACTCGTTCATGTGCCCGAGCTCCATTGAGTGTGAATCCAAGAGGGACTACTGCTTCCTGAGGAGAGATTGGGCGGGCGTTTCGGTCGAAGAATTGGCCGCTGCCGTCGATGTGGAGCCAACCGTTCGGGTGTGCCGCTTGCTGGTAGCTCTGGATGCCGCCGTGTTCACGTTTCCAGAGCAATGAGTCGCACTGGGACGCTCCAAGAACTCTCTGGGCTGGCTCCCAGCGAATCGCGTCCTGCGTGGACGGTATGAGGCTCGCCGAGATCCTTTCGACCGAACGATCATAGGGATTGCGGACGAGATCGGTGACCTGCGTCGCATAGCGCCTAGTTAGCGACAACGTCGAGCGATCTGCCGCTATCCGCAGGACGTGGTCACTGATCAGATTAGCCACTCCTTCGGAATATGGAACGCCTTGCGCGAATTGTCTCTCCGCGAAGCTTATGTCTTGGTGCACAGTCTCCGGCCTCAGCATAGCGGCGTAGAGCTCGACGGGTATCCTCTGCGACTCAGGAGATGCTTTGCTCTGTTGGGCGTGTTCTCTATGAATGGTCAACATGTTGTCACTTCGGGGGCCGAAGTCGATGGCTGCTGATTTGCCGACTTCTCGGGCAAGATCTCTTTCCAACCGGCTGCCATCGTCGGTGTAAAGCCGCACGTCATACGCGGCTCGGGATACAGCAACGTAGGCGAATCTCTGATTTATGAGGTCGCGGTGTGCAGAGACCTCCACGTTGATCAGGACGCGGTCGGCTGTGAGCCACTGCGAACTATGTGAAGTAACCGCGTACCCGTGATCGAAATGGCGCATTTGTTCCGGGCGAAAGCTCACGACGCGAGGCTCTGCTCCGTCCAGACGGACTCTCAGTTCATGCGTTGTGCAGCTGTCCACTGTTCCGAGTTGTCGGTTCGAAACGCCCAGCGCACGATTGTTGGTTGTGAACTGGAGACGATCGCCTTCCGCGAACGGGCGCTGAACTTCTCGGTATGCGGTGATCCCGCTGAGTCGCTTGGGGTCGTACGTGACCTGCTGACCGTCTTGCCGCTCCACCGTGAGACGGTTGGCCTGCTCGTCAACGGCCCTGACGGTTGCATAGCCGAGTGGTCCGATTCCCAATTCTTTGCTGCCGCGTGTGTACTGGAGTACGTCTCCGGCCTGATATTGAGCCGCCCATTTGCGGTCTTCGCTGTTCAGTTCAAAACGAGGGACAAGCACCGTGAACTCCGTATCCGATCCTCGGACTGCGCCTCGCTCTCGGAGTTCAACGCGGATGAATTGGTTCAATTCGATTCGGCTCGCAACGATGGGAATGGGTTACTTCCAATCCGATTCGTCACGTCCGTCAGAGTGCGAAACGTTCCCGAATTCCGACGGTGCTTTCTCCGGAGCAAATCAAGCTGTTCCTGGAGAAGCTCGTTGATCTTCCGAAGACGGCCGTCCTCCTTGGAGCATCTACCGGCCTTCGGGTCGGTGAGATTCTCGGGCTGAAGTGGGAGGACGTGGATTTCGAGACTCTCGAACTCCGCGTGACCCGCGATGTGGTCAAGCAGCGGATCGAGCGTTGCAAGACCGAAGCGTCGCGGAAGCCGGTTCCTATCGGTGCAGAAGTTGCCGAGATCCTGTTCGCGTGGCGTTCGCGCTGCGCCTACAACCAGCCGGCAGACTGGGTATTCGCCAGTCCTGCCAAGAAGGGGAAACAGCCGTACTGGCCGAGCTCGATCTACCGGGTGTATCTGAAGCCCGTGCTTGAGAACGATCTCAAGATCACGGACCCGGTCGGCTGGCACACGCTACGGCACAGCCTTGGAACCCTGATGAAGGCCAACGGTGAAGATGTGAAGACGATTCAGGAGACTCGTCGCCACGCCAACTTCAAGGTCACCATGGATGTGTACACGCAGGCTGTGACCGAGGTGAAACGCAGTGCCCACAATCGAGTCGTAAGACAGATTATGGGAGGCGGGACGCATGGGGAAGAAGAGTAGTTCAACAGGCTCCGGAACCCGGAAATCCTTATTGAACCTTTTTGAACCCATGTTTTTGGGGAGCGAAGCTCGTAAGTGCTTTGTTTTGTTGGCGTCCCCGACGGGATTCGAACCCGTGTTACCGCCGTGAAAGGGCGGTGTCCTAGGCCACTGGACGACGGGGACGCTTGAGGTGGGAAACACGCCGGAAGCGCGTCTACCCTTTTAGGGTATCACGTTTTTAGCGAGTTTGAAACAGCTTGCCAGAGCGAACAAATCGACGCACATTGGCATACTGCATCAGGATAAAGTTGTCCGTCATGCCCGCAATGTAATCAGCCACGACGCGCGCCAACCCCTCGGACTCCATCTCCGCGACGTAGCCCTCAGGCAGTTCTTCGGGATACTCCATCCAGAATTGGAAGAGTTCAGTAACGACCTCTTCAGCCTTCTTGTGCTCGAGTTCAAGCGCATCGCAAGTGTAGAGCGTGTTGTACAAATACTGCTTCTCTTCTTTGCGCTCACTCTCCGCCTGGTCTGAGAAAACGGCGATGCGTCGGCCCAGCTTACGAACATCCTCGAGCGTTTCGCAACCAGCCTCACGCGCGTTCTTTGCAGTGGTCTGAATGAGATCGATGATGAGCGTCTTCTGCATCGTCTGCAGAGCGTCGTGGAAGACGAAGCGTTCTTCCGCAGCGGTATGTCCGCGGTTCACGGCATCGTAGCTGCGACGCAGGATGCTGATCTCATCGCGGATGTGACGCACGTCGAGCAGTCCGCTCTCAACGCCGTCATCAAGGTCCGCAGTGAGATACGCAATCTCATCGGCGAGATCGATCAACTGCGCCTCAAGCGGCGGCATCTCGTCGAGGAAATATTGTGCAAGCTCGGGATGCGTAACGGCGCTGTAATCGCGTGAATGCTTGATGATGCCTTCGCGCGTACCGAGCGTGAGGTTCAGCCCGCGATGCCCCGCGTAGCGTTGCTCGAAGCGCTCCACGATGCGCAGCGCGTGGATATTGTGGTCGAAACGGAGACCGTGTTGCTGCAGGCACTTGTCGAGCGCGCGCTCGCCTGCATGGCCAAACGGCGGATGCCCAATGTCGTGTACGAGTGCAAGCGTCTCGGCGAGATCGACGTTCAGGCCGAGCGCTTTTGCAACGTGACGAGCAACCTGCGCGACTTCGATGGTGTGCGTAAGACGTGAGCGGAAGTGGTCGCTCGCGCGACTGGTGAAGACCTGCGTCTTCCCTGCCAGGCGACGGAACGCACGCGCCTGCACGATGCGATCACGATCACGCTCGAAGGGCGTGCGGCCATCAACGACAAGCGGCGCAGGATGCTCGCGCAGCGCCAGCCGTTGTTCTTCTGCACCGAATACGCCGAGACGTTGTAGGTCGTAGCTCACGAAGTCCAGTGTAGTTTGCGAGCGAAGCGCGAAGGTTTACTCCTTCGTTGCTCCGCCCTCTTTCGCTGCGCCACTGTGTGCCACGCGCACGCGCGCAGTCTCCAGCTTCTTCTGCACCTTCGCGACGTCAGCAGGGTCCGCCTCAGGCGGAAGCGCCGTTGCATAGAGCGCAACCGACATCTCCCACGAGTGAACCGCCGCCTGCAGCTTGCCGTTCTTCGCTTCAATCTCGCCGAGATGGTCCATGATCGACGGATCGTTCGGCTGACGCTGTGCGGCCTTGCGCGCGAACTGCTCAGCAAGCGCGTACTGTCCCTGCTTGTAGTAGACCCATGCGAGCGAATCGAGGTACGCGCCGTTCTGCGGATCGTAGGCAACGGCCTTCTTCACCATCGTCAACGCTTCATCCAGTTTCACGCCACGCTCGGCGAGCATGAAACCGAAATCATTCTGAATCGAGGCGCTGTTCGGATCGATGGCGAGCCCCTTGCGGAAGTCCACCTCCGCCTGATCGAACATCTTCTGGCGCTCGAGAATCGAACCACGGAAGTAGTAAGTGAACGCCTTTTCTTCGGGCTTCTTTGCGAGCGGTTCGGTCGCATCGACCGTGGCGATCGCTTCCTTCCAGTGCTTCGCGCGGGCCTGCATATCAGCCACGACGAACGCGACTTCGCGATCCTCCATCGGTTTGCCGGTCTTCTGTGCGTTCGCGAGCTTGATGCCCTCTTCGAGCTTGCCGGCATCGCCGAGCTGACGCGCATAGGTGAGCTGTGCTTCGCGGTTCGTCGGCATCGCCTTCGCTGCGTCCTCTGCGGTCTTCAGCGCCGACTTCCAGTCATGCGCATCGCGATAAGCGTCTACCGTAGAGTCCGTGCCGCGAAGCTGATAGTCGCCGCCGAGAGCACTCATCTCCGCGTACGCTGCAACGGCGTCCGAGGTCTTCCCCTGCTCACGATAGACGTTCGCAAGACGGTCGAGGAACATCGCACGATTGACGAGGTCGGAGTCCTGATACTTCCCGTCGGCCGAAGCAGAGTCGTCGAGAGCCTTACGGAACTGCTTCGCCGACTCGTCAAAGTTGCCCAGCGCGTCGTAGACGAGACCGAGGTTGTACTCCAGCTCAAGGTTGTTCGAGACCTGAGCATTCGCCTTCTGCAACAAGCGCAACGCCTCTTCGTACTTGCCGTGCTGGCGAGCAAGCTCTGCCTGACGAATCAGCGCCTGCGGATCCTGCCGATCACCCTTCAGAATCTGCGCATAGACCTTCGCGGCCTCGTCGGACTGACCATCTGCCAGCAGCGACTGCGCCAGGGCCTTCTTCGCATCCTGATTGTCGCCGTCTTCTGCGAGCACCTCGCGGTAGGCTTCGATGGCGTCCTTCGGCTGCTTGAGCTGGTCATAGATGCTGCCCAGCGCGAAGTTCATGCGCGGCGTGCGGTCGTCCACCGGAACATCAGCGATGACCTTTGCGGCGTGCTTCAAGTCGCCCTGCTCGCTGTAGAGACGCGCGAGGCTCAGCGTCACTTCTTCTGAGCCAGGCGAGAGCTTCTGAGCAATGCGGAACTGCTCTTCGGATTTCGCGCTGTCATGCGCCAAACCATAAAGCTGTCCGAGCAGCAGGTGCGTTTCGAGATTATCGGGCTTCAGCCGAGCGATCGTTTCGTACTCAGAAATGGCGGCGTTGAGAATCTCCTGCGACTGCTGGCCTTCACCATTGCCGAGCGAGCGCAGATACGTGCGGCCGAGCAGCATGTGCGCGTCCGCGTCATCCGGATTCCGCGCTACCTGCGCCTTGGCGGCGTCGACGGCTTCGCGTACGCGACCCAGATTGAAATAGAGATTGGCAAGGCCGTTCGAGAGCACGCGTGAATCAGGGTCCGCGTCGAGAGCCATCTTGTACTGCTCAATGGCCTGCGTGGCGTAATCCTGACGACCGCTCTGCTGGGCCTGATTCTCGTACACCTTCGCCAAACCGTAGTGGTAGTAGGACGAGGCGTGGTCCGGCGCTTTCACAGCGGGGTTGACGGCAGGCTTCTGGGCCATAGCCGAGGTTGCTACAGCGATCCAAATCGCAAGGGCCGAACGGCGAACAAGAGTCATCGAGAATCCTGGGTGAAGCGTCACTTCACTTCTTGTAGTAAGCATCCTACTCGTTTCTTAGACGCTTCACCCTGCCGATTCGCTTCCTACTCCGTTTTCCTGCCGCAATTTACGCGGCAAACGCGCTCTAGCCGTGGCGGAAGTGGCGAACGCCGGTCGCGAGCATCGTCACACCGAGGCGGTCCGCTGCTTCCACAACCTTCGCGTCATTTACCGAGCCGCCCGGTTGGATGATCGCCGTCGCACCTGCTGCGACGATCGCCTCCAGGCCATCGGGGAACGGGAAGAACGCGTCGCTGGCCGCTACAGTGCCTGCCAGCGGCAGCGCAGCCTTCACTGCGCCGAACTTTGCCGCGTCCACACGCGACATCTGGCCTGCACCGATGCCGACCGTCTGGCCGAAGCCGTCCTTCACGCGTGCGTAGACGATCGCGTTCGACTTCACGTGCTTGCAGACGGTCCAGGCAAACTGCAGTGCCTTCAGTTCGTCGTCTGTCGGCTTGCGCGCGGTCATGACCTTCAAATCGCTCGCCGGAACGCGGATGTGGTCGTCGTCCTGGACGAGGTAGCCGCCGGAGATCTGCTTGAGCACCGTCGAGACGGCCTTCGGCTGAATCTTCAACAGGCGAAGGTTCTTCTTCGCCGCAAAGATCTGCAGAGCCTCTTCGCTGAAGTCAGGCGCCACGATCGCTTCGACGAAGAGCTTCGCGATCTCAGTTGCCGCAGCAGCGTCGACCGGGCGGTTGATACCGATCACGCCACCGAACGCCGAGACGGGATCGGCTTCCAGCGCGCGGCTGTAAGCCTCGAGCACCGTGTTGCCCTGGCCTACGCCGCAGGGGTTCGTGTGCTTGATGATCGCCACAGCGGTCTCTTCAAACTCGCTCGCCAGGCCCCAGCAAGCATCGAGGTCAACGAGGTTGTTGTAGCTGAGTTCCTTACCCTGCAGCTTCTGCGCGTTGGCAATGCCGAACTGCGAGCCGTCGGTGTAGAGCGCCGCACGCTGGTGCGGGTTCTCGCCGTAGCGCAGCGAGGTTTCGCGCTTGGCGATCACGCGCAGCGTCTCGGGCAGATCGTTCTCCGTCGCCGCACGCTTCTCCAGCTCGCTGGCGATTGCCGCGTCATACGCAGCGGTCGTCGCGAAGACCTTACGGGCAAGCATCCAACGCGTCGCCTTGCTGAGCGCACCGCCGTTCGCTGCCATCTCCTCGGTCAGCTTCGCGTAGTCGGCCACGTCGGTGACGACCGCGACATCCTCGAAATTCTTGGCGCCAGAACGCAGCATCGACGGACCGCCGATGTCGATGTTCTCGATCAGGTCCTCCAGCTCCACGCCGGGCTTGGCAGCAGTCTTCTCAAACGCGTAGAGGTTCACCACGACCATGTCGATCGGTCCGATGTTGTGCGCCTCGACGGCAGCGACGTGCGCCGGATCTTCGCGGCGATGCAGCAGGCCACCGTGGACAACAGGGTGCAGCGTCTTCACGCGGCCATCCAGCATTTCCGGGAAGCCGGTCAGCTCGCTGATGTCCTTCACATCAAGACCTGCATCACGCAGGGCCTTCGCGGTTCCGCCGGTGGAAACCAGTTCGGTTCCATTCGAAGCCAAAACGCGGGCAAACTCTACCAACCCGCTCTTATCCGTTACGGACAACAATGCACGCTTGATCGTCTTAAGGTCGCTCATTCCACCGTTCATTGTAGGCTCTGGCTGCGACATTTTCGTCACACTTCGTGTGTCGGCTTCTGCAACGTCTTCGATTAGCGCACGATCCGCGTGACCCGCTAAAATACCTCCGTATGCTCGATTTAGCTTTTGTCCGTGCCAACCTGCCGCTGGTGCAGGAAAAACTCGCTTTGCGCAGCCCGGAAGCGGCTGCCCTGCTCTCTGGATTCGCCGAGCTCGATAGCGAGCGCCGTGCCGCCATCACCGAGGTCGAAACCCTCAAGGCGCAGCGCAATGCGCTCTCGGCGCAGTTCGGCCAGCTCAAGCGCGAAGGCAAGGACATCACCGCCGTTCAGCAGCAGTCGAACTCGCTGAAGGATCGCATCGCCGAACTCGAAGCCGTGGCCGTCGCCGCGGACGACAAACTGCGCGGACTGCTCCAAGCCGTGCCGAATCTGCCTGTCGACAGCGTTCCCGCAGGCAAGGACGAGCACGATAACCAGATCATCAAGACCTGGGGCGAGCCGGTGGAGCTGCCCAACGCCAAGCCTCACTGGGAGCTCGGCGAAGCGCTCGGCATTCTCGACTTTGAGCGCGCGGCGAAAATTTCCGGCTCGCGTTTCGTCGTTCACTACGGCTCCGGCGCGCGCCTCGAGCGCGCCCTGGCCAACTTCATGATCGACCTGCACACCCGCGAGCATGGCTACGTGGAAGTGTTGCCGCCGAACATGGTGAACTCCAAGTCGCTCTTCGGCACGGGCCAGCTTCCCAAGTTCGCGGAAGACCTCTTCCACTGCGACGACGAGGGCGCGTTCACCGGTGAGCTCAAAGACTCTGACCACTGGCTGATCCCCACCGCCGAAGTGCCGGTCACCAACCTCTTCCGCGACGAGACGATCGACCTCAGCGGCGGCAACATCAGCTTCTGCGCCTACACGCCCTGCTATCGCGCCGAGGCCGGCAGCCACGGGCGCGACGTGCGCGGCATGATCCGCCAGCACCAGTTCCAGAAGGTCGAACTCGTGAAGTTCGTCGCGCCGGAAACGAGCGAAGCCGAGCACGAAGCGCTCACTTCGCACGCCGAAGCGGTGCTCGAAAAACTCGGTCTTCCCTACCGCCGTATGCTGCTCTGCAGTGGAGATATGGGCTTCTCCAGCGCGAAGACTTACGACCTGGAAGTCTGGCTTCCGGGCCAACAGACCTATCGCGAGATCAGCTCCTGCTCGAACTTCGAGAGCTTTCAGGCACGCCGCGCGAACATCCGCTTCAAGCCGGCGGGCACGAACAAGAGCGAGTTCGTGCACACGCTGAACGGCTCTGGCCTCGCGGTCGGGCGCACGTACCTCGCGATCCTCGAGAACTATCAGCAGCCGGACGGCTCCGTACGCGTGCCGGAGGCGCTGGTGCCGTACATGGGCGGCGAAACAGTCATCACGCCGCAGCGATTCGGGAAGGCGATCTAAATGTTTCGACTGCTCAAGTCTTACTTCTGGTGGACCCACGACCGCGGCTCGCTGCACTACGACATCATGGTGACGCTGATCCTCGCGTTCCTCTTCATCGGCCCGCACTACATCGACTTCCGCGACAAGCCGCAGGCCCCGCCGACGTTGACGCCGAGCGAGGTGCTGGTGAAGCACGCGATGGACGGCGATCACCGCATGATCTTTGAGGTCCGCGACGCCGACCTCGGCGGCGCCATGACAGAGGACGACCGCCGCACCGCGATGGCGAAGGTAATCGACCCGATCGCCGGTTCCGTGCAGATCGAAAAGATTGCCCCGGTGAACGATGTTCACGGAAAGATCGTCGCGTGGGACGCAACCGTCAGCCGCTAGTCGTCACAACTCCCCGGCGCAAAGCTGCGTCTGTACCAAGAGGCTTCTCCCGAAGCCGCACGAGGAACGCATGAAGAAGCTGATCCTGTCCGCGATGTTCGCCGTCTCCCTCACCACCAGCGCGCAGCTGCCGATGGTCATCACCAAGCTCGACGCTGCCAGTGCAAAGTTCAAAGGCGCGGAAGCCGACGTGGCCTATGACAACTATGTGCGCGTCGTGAAGGACCACACCAAACAGACCGGCAAGATCTTTGTCCTGCGTCAGGGCAAGGCCGTCAGCATGGGAGCGCTCTTCTTCGATCCCGGCGTCAAAGAGCCTTCGAAGAAGATCAACTACGACGGCGGTACGCTGCAGCTCTACACCCCCGGCACCAATCAGGACGATGTCTTCAAGGCGGGCAATAACCAGGCCAGCTATGAGAGCTTCCTGACGCTCGGCTTCGGTGGCTCAGGTACGGACCTCGCGAAGGCGTGGACGATCAACGACCTGGGCAGCGAGACTGTGAACGGCGTGAAGGCCGAAAAGCTCGACCTCGTTTCGAAGGATGCCGGTGTGCGCAACAACTTCACGCACATCACGCTCTGGCTTGATCTCGATCACGGTGTTTCCGTTCGCCAGATTTTCTTCCAGCCGAACGGCGACACCCGCACGGCGGATTACACGAACTTCAACTACAGCGGCAAGGTGAACAAGAAGCCGTACAGCATTCCCGGCAACGCAACGAAGGCTGCACACTAAGTTCCCCGCTCCATCAGCCCTTCGCCCAGCTCTACGACTGCGCGGAGGGCTTTTCCTTTGCAGCAAACCACGCGGCGATGCAGAGCAACACCACCGGCCAACACTCCACCGTGTACCGTTGCTCGGAGTTATCGATCGTCAGAAGCAGCAGAGAGCGCAGCACGACGAACGCAATGCCAGCGATGACCGCAGGCTCGGCGAACAACTCACGCTTCCGCCAGAAAGCCCACTTCGCGGCAACGAGCAACAACAGATTCAGCCCTGCATATGCCGCGCAGACGAGCGATCCTCCGGGGTGCTCGCTCCAACGCCACCACGCCAGCGGCAGCTTGAAGAACTCCGTGCGCGGACGTAGCCACATATCGAGCAGCCGCCCCACGGGCATCCACACATAAGTGCGTAGCGGATGAGTCTGCGTCCGCTCGCGCGCGAGCTTTGCGAAAGCCGCATCGTTTGCCGGACTCGCCGCCTGATCGCGGTTGTACACCGCCAACGCCCTCGCCGTTTCCTGGCGCTGAGCCGGCGAATCAAACGCTCGCGCGGGCAGATCGCTCAAAGTCACGACGGCACCATCCCACAGCCAATACACGTTGACCGTCGACCAATACTCCATCGCCCACGTGCGATACCAGCGGTTGAAGCCCATCGCGACGAACTCGCCCGGATCGTTCGCGTACTTCGGTGCCAGCGGCTGCCAGACGTGCATCACGCGTTTGTTGCGGACAGTCCAGCCCAAAATCGGAAGCGCTACCAGAAGACAGACCAACAACGCCGGCCGCAGTGCCTTTCGCCAGTCCACCGCGAAGAGGCCGATGAGGCAAACCACCGTAAGCAACCCGCGATCAGGCCGCAGTTGCACAGCAAATGCAGACGCCGCGCCCATGATCCAAACCCAGCGCCACCGCTTCGTCGCCTTCCAGCGCTCAAGCCCGACAAGCACCGCGACGAGGCACACCATTGCGAGGCTCTCTGTCAGCGCCAGCGCGTCATATTCTGCGGTAAACGGGCACAGGCACGCCAGCCACATCATCGCCAAGCCAGCGCTCGGCCCCCACATGCGCCCGAGCGACCTCGCTAAAGCCCAGCATCCAGCCAGGGCAAGCACGATCTGCACCCAGACGAGCGCCGTATAGTTGCCCATGCCGAAGAGAAGGAAGTTCAGCGCGGTGAAGAGCGGATATCCCGGCAGGCGAATGAGCGTCGGCCGTACCACATGCCCTTCCGTAAGCCCGTAGACATGGTGCGCCCACATATTCTGGGCAAGGTCGCCGTAGACCAGCGTGTCGCCATCAAACCGCGGATGATGCAGTGCAAAAACGGCGCGCAGAGTGAAGCCGCACGCCAAGGCGAGCCACCACCATCTCCATTCGCGCCAGCTTGCCTGCATGTTCCTGCATCATAACCGTCTACGCGGCTAAAATAGCTGCGGAGTCCCTTTGCCCGATAGCCAACGCATGAGCAAGCCCATCTTCTACGACCCTCAACGCAAGCGCTGGAAGCGGCTTCGCCGCGTCTTTGACTTGCTCGCGCTCTTTGGGGCTATCGTAGGCATTATCTTCGTGATCGGCATCGTGCGCATGAAACCCATGCGTGGCATCGATCTGCGCTCCACATCAAAGAAGTACCGCGCCCTGGCGAACACACCGGAAACGGCGCAGGCGACCAAGGACAAGCTCAATCGCTCGGCACATCGGCACTCCACGCTGATGCCGTCGGACGTTGTGATGAACCAGAGCGAAGGTCTGCGCGCTGCGTTCTACACCGACGTCGACCCCGCTTCGATCGCGTCCTTCAAGCAGCACGTGAAGCAGATCGACCTGCTCTTCCCAGAGTGGCTGCACGTCATCACGCCTGACGGTTCGCTCACCGCGTACTCGTCGTCGAACACACCCTTCTCCGTCATCGACAACGCTGGCGTCCATGGCGTTGACCGCGAGAACCGCGTCGTTCACGCGATCGACACCGCGCACGAAGACACCGAGATCTTCCCGCTCGTCAACAACTACTCGCCCACGGAAGGCGTGTTCAAAGACAGCATCGGTGCATTCCTTCAAAGCCCCGATGCCCGTAATAAATTCCAGCAACAGGTCGATCGTTTCCTGGCGGCGAACACACGCTATCGCGGCTTGACCTTTGACTTTCAGGCCATTCCAGCCGACGCGCAATCTGGCTTCCGTTCGCTCGTTGCGGCGATCTACGACGACTTCCACGCACGCAATCTTCGGCTTTACATCACCGTTCCGGTAGGCGACTCTAACTACGATTACGCTTATCTCGCCGACCACGCCGACGGTCTTGTGCTGATGAACTATGACCAGCACCAGAGCGGCACACTCGCTGGCCCCATCGCGGCTCAGGACTGGTTTGAGAACAACCTCCGCGAGATCCTGAAGAATGTTCCGCGCGAGAAGATCATCTGCTCCATCGGCAACTACGGCTATGACTGGACGACGGCCATGCCGCAGCCTCAGGCCAAGGCCAGCCGCCGTAACCCCAAGCCCGCGCCCGCGCGTGCACCGCTGAACACCGACAGCATTCTTTCGTCGACGAACCTCTCCACGCAGGAAGCGTGGGCCGCGGCACACGACGCCGGCGCCACGATCGAACTTGAGGACCCGTCGCTCAATCCGCACTTCGCCTACGACGACGATGACGCACACGTGCGCCACGAGGTCTGGTTCCTCGACGCCGTCACCGCCGTCAACGAAATGCGCGTGGCCCGAGCGCTCGGTCTGCAGACCTTCGCGCTTTGGCGTCTCGGCACGGAAGATGATTCCCTCTGGAAGATCTGGGACAGCCCACTTCACTCCGACCCCGTCAAGGACCTCGCCAGCGTCAACCCCGGCTGGGACGTCAACACCGAGGGTGACGGCGACATTCTGCGCGTAACAGGTTCGCCGCAGGTGGGACATCGCACCATCTCGATGGACGTTGATCCTACGATCCCCACACCGTACCTCTCTGTCGTCAACGAGACGATGGACTCGTACCCACTGCCCTACACGATGACGCAGTACGGCTATCACCCGAAGAAGGTTGCCATCTCCTTCGATGATGGCCCGGACCCGATCTGGACACCGAAGATCCTCGACATCCTGAAGCAGAAGAACGTCAAGGGCACATTCCTCATGATCGGCGAAGAAGCCGAGGACAATGTCAGCATCATGCAGCGCGTCTATCGCGAAGGGCATGAGATCGGCAACCACACCTTCACGCACCCTGACATCTCGGAAATCTCGCAGGGTCAGGTGAACCTGCAGCTCGATCTCACCGAGCGCCTGTTCCGGTCCAAGCTCGGTGTTTCGCCTGTGTACTTCCGCCCGCCGTACTCGATCGATCAGGAACCGGATACCAACGATCAGGCTGCGCCGATTGAGTCGATTCAGTCGCTCGGCTACGTCATCGTCGGCAACAAGATCGATACCAACGACTGGGACGAGCACCCGCGCAAATCTCCGCAGGAGATCGTGCAAAGCGTCTTCGAGCAGATCAACGAAGCGCAGGTGAAGACGTGGATGAAGGGCTCAATCATCCTGATGCACGACGGCGGCGGCGATCGTTCGCCAACCATCGCTGCGCTGCCCGTGCTCATCGATGCCCTACGCGCGCGCGGCTATGAAATCGTGCCGGTCTCTGACCTGATCGGCATGACCCGCAACCAGGTGATGCCGCCGCTCAGCACGCGGCGCGAGAAGCTGTCGGCCTTCGCGGACTCCATCACCTTCTTCTTCATCTCGTTCTTCAACCACTTCGTCATCTACGTCTTCTTCATCGGCGATGTCCTGATGACCGCGCGCCTCATCATCATCGGCGTATGCGCGCTCATCGATCGCCTGCGCAAGCGCAAAGACTTCTCTACCGCGGACTATAACCCGCGCGTCGCCGTCCTCATTCCTGCGTACAACGAAGAGACAGTCATCGCCCGCACCGTGCGTTCGGTGCTGATGTCGAATTACAAGAACCTGCGCATCGTCGTGATCGACGACGGCTCCAAGGACACCACCGCGGAGGTCGTGAAGACGACCTACGCGAAGGAGATCGCCGAGGGCCGCGTCGAGGTGATGGTGAAGCCTAACGGTGGCAAAGCCGAAGCGCTCAACTACGCACTCGAGCACATCGACGAAGAGATTTACGTTGGCATTGATGCGGACGGCGTGATCGCGCACGATGCGATCTCTCGTCTCGTGTGCCACTTCGCCAACCCACACATCGGGGCCGTTGCGGGTAACGCGAAGGTTGGCAATCGAGTAAACCTGTGGACGCGTTGGCAGGCGCTCGAATACATCACCTCGCAGAACTTCGAACGCCGAGCTTTGGATCTCTTCGACGTCGTGATGGTCGTGCCCGGAGCCATCGGCGCATGGCGCACCGCTGCGGTAAAGGCTGGCGGCGCCTATGCGCCCGACACGGTCGCTGAAGACGCCGACCTCACCATGAACCTGCTCGAGCAAGGCTACGCCGTGATCTACGAAGACCAGGCGCTCGCCTTCACCGAAGCCCCCGTCAACGCGAGTGGCCTTGCGCGCCAGCGTTTCCGCTGGAGCTTCGGCATCCTGCAGGCGGTCTACAAGCACAAGATGGCGATTCGGAATCGTCGTGCGATGGGCCTCTTTGCGCTACCGAACATCGTGATCTTCCAGATCATGCTGCCGCTGGTATCGCCGCTCATCGACTTGATGTTCGTGGCGGGCGTGCTGCACTACTTCATCAATCTCCATTTCCACCCCGAGACCACCAGCTCTGCGGATTTCGTGAAGCTGCTGACCTTCTTCCTCACCTTCCTCCTGGTGGACTTCCTCGCTTCCGCGCTTGCTTTCGCACTGGAGCGCAAGCACCCTGCTTCAAAGGGCGATGCGTGGCTGCTGGTCCACATCTGGATCCAGCGTTTCACATACCGCCAGCTCTTCTCGTGGGTACTGCTGAAGACCGTGAAACGGGCCATCGACGGCAAACCCTTCAACTGGGACAAGCTGGAACGCACCGCAAAGATGTCGAAGCAAACTGATGAACTCACGCAGTAGTTGCGTTGAAGAAAGTGAATGGTCATGAGCAATCTGGACACACTCGAACTCTCCAACTTTGTGAACGAAGCCTTTACGGATTTCACGAACGGCGACAACAAGCGCGCGTATGAAGCTGCTTTGGCGAAGGCCCGCAGCGAGTTCGGACGCACCTACCCGACGATCATCGGCGGCAAGCACCGTCAGCTTGCCAAGAAGTTCACTTCAACCAACCCCGCAAATCCCAGTGAGGTCGTAGGGACACATTTCGAGAGCACTCCCGTAGAAGTCGACGAAGCTATCGACGCTGCGCGCGCGGCGTTCACCTCGTGGAAGAAGCAGCCGGTGATCGCGCGCGTGAAGCTGCTGCTCGAAGCCGCAAAGATCATCCGCGAACGTCACTTCGACTTCTGCGCCTGGCTGACCCTGGAAGTCGGCAAGAACTGGGCCGAGGCTGACGCCGACGTCGGTGAGTGCATCGACTTCCTCGAGTTCTACGCGCGCGAAGCGTTGAAGCTAGACGGTGCGACGACCCCGATCCAGTTTCCTGGCGAGAAGAATCTGCTGCGCTACCTCCCGCTCGGCGTGGGCGCGGTAATTCCGCCCTGGAACTTCCCTTTCGCCATCATGGCGGGCATGACAGCCGCATCCATCGTATGCGGCAACACCGTCGTGCTGAAGCCCTCCCCGGACGCACCGACGATGGCCGCGCTCTTCGTGGAAGTGCTCGAGGAAGTGGGCGTCCCCGCGGGCGTCGTCAATCTCGTGCACGGTGGTCCAGCGGTCGGCCGAGCGCTGACGGAGTCGCCTCTCATCCACTTCATCGCCTTCACCGGCTCGAAGAAGGTCGGCCTTGAGATCCACGAGCGCGCTGCGAAGGTCATCCCTGGTCAGCGCCACATCAAGCGCACCATCCTCGAGCTCGGCGGCAAAGACGCCATCATCGTGGAAGCGGATGCTGACATCGACGCAGCTGTAGATGGCGTGGTCGCCTCCGCCTTCGGCTTCAACGGACAGAAGTGTTCTGCCTGCTCACGCGCGATCGTCGCAGACGCGATCTACGACAGCTTCTGCGACCGCGTGAAGGAGAAGGTCGAAGCCATCAAGAGCGGCACGCCGGAGTCAAATGCGTACGCGGGCCCGGTCATCAACCAACTCGCCTACGACCGCGTTCTTTCGTACATCGAGATCGGGAAGGCCGAAGGCAAGCTCCTCACTGGCGGTGTCGCACTCAAGCCTGCGGAAGAGGGTTACTTCCTCGCTCCAACGGTCTTTCGCGATGTCCCCGCGAAGTCACGTATCGCGCAGGAAGAGGTCTTCGGTCCGTTCCTCGCCATCATCCGTTCGTCGAACTTCAACGACGCTCTGGCGATTGCGAATGACACGGAGTATGGTCTCACCGGCGCCATTTACACGAGCTCGCGCGAGAAGCTGAATCGTGCACGCGATGAGTTCCATGTCGGAAACCTGTACCTGAACCGCAAGTGCACCGGCGCCATGGTCGGCGCGCATCCGTTCGGCGGCTTCAATCTCTCCGGCACGGACAGCAAGGCCGGCGGTCCCGATTACCTGACGCTCTTCACGCAGGCAAAGTCGGTTGCCGAAAAGCGTGGAGTGGTCAGCGACGCGGCGGAAGAAGAAGCTCAGCGCATGGGAATCTAACGCGACGAGGCGAGGTCATCTGACCTCGCCTCGTCGTCGTTTAGCGTCCTGCGTAGCCAGCGCCAAATCCCTGTACATAGGCCCGGCGGAAGCTCTCACGATACAACCGGAACGGTCCCATGCCCGGGCGATAGCCTGGCGTCTCCTGAAACGCGCGTGTGTGATACGGATCAGCAGGAGCACGGTTATACGCCGCGCGCTGACCATCTGCATGACCGGTGTCGAACCCCGCGTGCTCCGCGAACTGAACGATCGGCGGAGGAGGCGGCGGGGGTGGCGGAGGCCGGTGGGCGCACCCCACAGCCACAGTCAATGCAAGTCCTGAAAACGTAGCGAGTACAAGTCGGCGAAGCTTCATGCAACAGCACCTCTCGCCTCTCTTCAACGCAGAAATCCGCCAGATGTTGCTCGAAAACGCAGACTCCACAGCGAACCAACTTTTGTGGGATACCGAAAACCAATCGCCCCATTTCTTCTAGGGGAGCAATGTCCGTTAGCCTTTCAGAAGCGCCTTTGCAAGTCGTTCTCGCAGATAACCAGGCGATCTTTCGCACTGGAACCTCGCGCGTCCTCGCACTGGAAGATGATATCCATGTGGCCGCGCAGTGTTCCGACGAAGAGCGTTTGAAGGAAGCCGTCGGCGCGCTCCGCCAATCGGTGGTCATCTTCCCGTCGTCGATCAGCCGAGATCTCCACGACTTGCTCGACTGGATCGAACAGGCGAACTCGCGTTCCGTGATGATCCTGGAGCATGGCACGGACGCAGACGAGAGTGTTCTGCAGCGCGTCGAAGGCGTGGTGTTGCGTTCCGTTGCGGGCCCGCAGCTTGTCGAGTGCATTCACCGCGTGGCGGCCGGGGAGCGCAGCGTCCAGCGCGCAACCATCAAGCCGATGCCCTCTCCTGACCGAGTCGGCGCACGCGTGGTGCAGCGTCTCACGCCCAAAGAATTGCAGATCATCGCGCTCGTCACCGATGGCGCGAAGAACAAAGACATCGCCACGCAGCTGAACACCAAGGAGCAGGTCGTGAAGAACTACCTCCGCTCCATCTATGACAAGACCGGCGTCTCCGATCGCCTCGAACTCGCGCTCTACACGGTGCATCACCGCGCGCTGGCCGAGGCCATCGAACTGGCCCACCCGCTACGTTCCAAGCGCGCCTGATTCCCTCCACTTCGCAAAGGCTCTATCATCAGAGGTATGAGTCTTCGTCCGTTTCACATTGCCTTTCCGGTAGATGATCTCCGCGCCGCGCGCCACTTCTATGGCACCGTACTCGGTTGCCCGGAAGGCCGCTCTGCCGATCACTGGATCGACTTCGATCTCTTCGGTCATCAGATCGTTGCGCACCTGAAGCCGAAGGCTCCGGACGCTGCGCCCACTCATACAAACGCTGTCGATAACCACGAAGTTCCCGTGCCGCACTTCGGCGTGGTGCTTACCCCTGAAGAATGGGACGGCCTCGCAGAACGCGTGAAGGCCGCGGGCATCAGCTTCATCATCGAGCCTTACACGCGCTTCAAGGGCGAGGTCGGCGAGCAGTCCACCATGTTCTTCCTCGACCCCGCCGGTAACGCGCTCGAGTTCAAAGCCTTCAACGATCTCTCACAACTCTTTGCAAAGTAGCCTCATGACTTCATCCCGCACCGACATTACTACCTGGGCTGATCGCCTCGGCATCGCCACTTCTGCGCTCTGCGTCGTGCACTGCCTCTGCGTGCCTGTGCTCATCTCCTTCTCCGCCGTCGCCGCGCACTTCATGCCCTCCGAGGAGCGCTCACATCGGACGCTCGCGGTGGTCGTCTCCCTTCTCGGCACGATCGCGCTCGTGCGCGGATTCCGCACGCACGGCCGTCGCCGCGTACTGGGGTTGATGGCAGCAGGACTCGCCTTCATCGCCACGGGTGCATTTGCAGGAGATCGCCTCTCTGCGCATTGGCAGGAAGTCGCGATTACCTTCTGCGGCAGTCTCCTGATGATCGCCGCGCACCGCATCAACCACACCTTCTGCCGCGATTGCGTCTGCGCGGACCACTGCTGCGACCCGGAGTAGACATGGCCATCCTCATCGAAGAAGCAACATTCAACGACCTTGCCGCAATGGCCCGCCTGCGTGGCGATCAGTGGGGTTCGCCCAACGAGTGGGAGCCGCGACTGACGGCCTACATGATCCGCCAGCAGACGCCGCCCTACGGTCTCGAGCCGCGCGCATTTTTCGTGGCTGTCGACGACACCGAGAACGAAGTCGTCGGCCTGATCGCCGGCCATCTCACCACGCGCTTCGGTTGCAAGGGAGAGATCCAGTGGCTGGACGTGGACTCCCGCCTGCGCGGTCAGCGCATCGCCGACAAACTGCTCGACGCGATGTTCGCCTGGTTCCGCTCGCAGGGGGCCGCGAAGATCTGCGTCAATGTGACGCCGACGAACGACTCCGCGCGCACGGTCTTCCTGCGCCGCGACGCCGAAGCCATGGGTACGCACTGGATGGTCTTCAACGACATCAGCGCCACCTAGCGTTCACACCAGAAATAACGAAAGCTGCCCGGTATGCCGAGCAGCTTTTGTCATTGGGAAAGCTCGCTTAGACCGCAATCGTGAAGCTGTCTTCGCTGCGTGTCACCTCACGGTACAGCGTGTCGCGCTCGAACGGAATGCGCCCCGCCTCGGTGATGAGGCGCTCGAGGTCACGGCGTCGCATCCCCTGCGGGGTTTCCGCACCGGCGTCGTGATAAATCTTCTCTTCGATCACCGTGCCGTCGATATCGTCCGCGCCAAAACGCAGCGAAATCTGCGCCATCTTCGGCGTTACCATCTGCCAGTAGCTCTTGATGTGCGGGAAGTTGTCGAGCATCAGGCGACTCACGGCGATCTGTCGAATGTCCGTCATGCCTGTGGACTTCGGCAGGTGCCCCAGCGCCGTGTTGTCCGGGTGGAAGCTCAACGGGATGAACGTCTGGAAGCCGTTCGTCTCATCCTGCACCGCACGCAGCTTCAACAGGTGGTCGACGCGGTCTTCGTCATTCTCAATGTGGCCGTAGAGCATCGTGGCATTCGATTTCAGGCCAGCCTTATGCGCGAGGCGTGCGGTGTCGAGCCACTCCGAGCCATCGATCTTGTGGTCGCAGATGATGTGGCGCACACGGTCGGAGAAGATCTCCGCACCGCCACCGGGGCACGAGTCCACACCAGCGGCCTTCATGCGCTCCAGTGCCTCTTCAATCGTCATCTTGCCGCGCTTGGCAAGGAACGCCACCTCGACCATGGTGAAGGCCTTGATGTGCACCTGCGGGTAACGCTGCTTGAGTCCGCTGACCAACTCCATGAAGTATTCAAACGGCAGATCCGGGTGCAGACCGCCAACGATGTGGAACTCGGTAACGGCTTCAGTCAGGCCCTGACCTGCAGTTTCCCATGCCTCTTCCAACGCCATCGTGTAGGTGTCGGGATCGCCCTTCTTGCGTCCAAAGGCGCACAGACGGCAACTTGCCACGCAGACGTTCGTGGGGTTGATGTGGCGGTTCACATTGAAGTACGCCAGATCGCCGTGCAGGCGTTCGCGCACGAGGTTCGCCATCCAGCCCACGGCCAGAATGTCGCCCGAGCGATACAGCGTCACGCCATCCTCAAAGGTCAGCCGTTCGCCGCGCTGTACCTTCTCAGCGATCGGTTCGAGCAAGGGGTCGTCGGTCTGGAAACCATGTCGCGGCTTCTGCGTGAGCGGGGTCTGCATAGGAATATTCTACGCCCGGTGCACCCGACTACCAAAGTGCGCGGGCCTTAGGCTCTTTACGATTTTCACTTTCGATCCAGCGGCGAATGCTCTACTCTGACGACGAAAACAGAGCCCGCTGAGAGGTCCGCATGGAACCAAGTTTCTGGCATCAATCCTGGCAAAACAACCGCATCGCCTTCCATGAGGGCAAGCCGAACTCCCTGCTTGTGAAGCATCTTCCCGCGCTGGGATTGAAGCCGGATGCGTGCATTTTCGTCCCCCTGTGTGGCAAGACCGCCGACCTACGATGGCTGCGCGATCAGGGCTTGCGCCCCATCGGCGCAGAGCTTAGCGAACTCGCCGTAGCTCAGTTCTTCGAAGAGCTCGGCACCGCTCCACGCGTCGAGGATGCAGGCGCACTGAAGCGATTCAGCGCAGACGGCATCACCATCTACCTTGGCAATATCTTCGACCTCACGCCCGAAACGCTTGGCTCCATCGACCTGGTCTACGACCGCGCGGCGATGGTCGCCTTTCCGCCCGAGACCCAGCCGGCATACGCCGAGCAGGTGCTACGCCTGAGCGCCGCCGCGCCGATCCTGCAGATCACCTTTGAGTACGATCAGTCAACGCAGCCCGGGCCGCCCTTCTCCACTCCCGAAACGCAGTTGAACGCGTACTACGGCAAGCACTACGCCTTGGAGCTGCTCGAACGCATCGACGTCCCGGGTGGCCTGAAGGGTATCAGCCCGGCGCAGGAAAGCATCTGGCTGTTGGAACCGCGATAACGCTTGCAAGAGTGAAAAGGCGTGGCCCGAGAGCCACGCCTTTTCACTCTTGCAGACTATTTGCCGAACTTCGAGTTCACCATGCGCGGCTGCACGACCATGCCATCAAAGAGCGAGGCCCCGATCAGGTGGTCACCCACCGGTCGCACGAATCGCAGATTCCATCCGGTCTCCACGTAGTTCACCTTGTACTCAGGAAGCGTAACGGAGAACGCAAACGGCGAAGCGCTCGACGTGACGAGAATCCGGTGCTGCAGCGCATCGAAGTGGATATTGTCGACCTGCGTAATGAAGAGGTTCTTCAACGTCTTCCAGTTCTCGCCGAGGTCGGTGGAGTAATAAACGCCCTCGCGGCCACCCACCCAAAGATTGCCGAGTTCATCGACCGCAACCGCGCCAATCTGCGTGAGGTCCGCCGGAAGTGCCACCGTGTCCCACGTCTTGCCCATGTCAACGGACAAAGCCATCCGCTTCAACGTCGCCGCCAGAAGCATCTTCGGATTCCCGGCGAGGAAGCGAGCATCGGGCATCGCCAGCGTAACTACCGGACTCCAGGAGGCACCGTCATCCTCCGAACGCACGATGCCGCGCGTCGTGCCTGCGAACACCGTGCTACCGATCGGCTCAAGCGCGTAGATCACCTCGTCCATGCGCGTCGGCGCAGGAGGCGGCGTGGAACGCACGGGCTTGCGTGCCGGGGGAGTCTTCTTTCGGGTCTTGGTGTTTGCCGGAGCGCCGTAGTAGAACGCCACGTTGGCTTTGTGCACCACCTTGCCCCGTGTCGCTGGCGCGGCCTTCTTCGTAGCAGGCTTACCAGTCGCCGGAGCCTTGTGCGGCTCGGGCTTTGCCGCTTCCGGCGCCGGAGGGGGCAAAAGAACGCTCGAGTCCTTCCATTCATCTTCAGCGAGCCGGAAGACGCCGTGTCCTGTGCCCGCAAGCACCGTACCGCTTGGCAACGAGGCCAGGCTGAAGACGTCTCTACCGCCGAGTCCGGTGCTCTGCTGCGCCCAATGAATGCCACCATCGCTGCTGGTAAAGACGCCCCCGGTCGTCTTGTCGTTCACGACACCGACGTACATACGACCGCTTCCCTTCGCATCCATCACGTAGGAAACAACCTGACGCGCCGAGAATCCTGTATTCGACGACTCGAAGATCGCGCCGCCATCGAAGCTTACGAGCACGCCACCGCGATCAGTCGCCAACAGCAGATGTTGCGAGTTCGTCGGGTCGACCCAAACGTCGTTGACGATCACGTCGCCGCCTGTCAGGCGCACCCATTGCATGCCACCATCAAGCGTGCGATACAGCCCTTCCGTTGTTCCGGCGTAAACCGTACCGAGAAAGCGTGGATCCTGCGTCAGCTTACGCGTGCGGCGAGCAGACGACGGAATACCGTTGATCTTGCGGAACTGGACGCCCGCGTCATAGCTCTTGTAGATACCCGAGCAAGCGCTGGCGTAGACGGTCTTAGGGTGCTGCGGATCGATGATGATCGAAAACACGTCCGAGTCATCGATGATGCCGTTCTTGATGTTCTCCCAGTTCTTGCCGCCGTCAGTGGTCTTCCAGGGGAGATGCCATGTGCCGGCGTAGATCACGTCCGGGTCCGTCGGGTCGATGGCGACCGACTCCACCTCATGGATCTCCGTAGAGCCCGGGGGCGAGATGAGCGCCCAGTGATCGCCGTTGTCCGAAGAGCGAAAAACGCCCTTGAGCGTGCCCGCGACGAGGTAGCGCGGATCCTGCGAGGCGCGCGCCAGCGAGCGAATCGATTGCCCGCGCATCTGCGCCTGGTCGTACCAGGTCTTGCCACCATCAATCGAGACGTAAAGCCCACCCTCAGGACGGTCCACCACCCAGGTGCCGACGATCAGTCGCTTTGGATTCTCGGGATCGATGAGCATGTGGTCGATGACCAGATCATTGCGATGCGCGATCTGCGCGAGACGTGCCCAATCGTGGCCGCCATTGCGGGACTCATAGATCCAACCATTTGCCGTACCGAGGAATAGATGGTGAGCGTCGCTCGGGTCCTGCGCAATCGCGCGCGCGTCGCCGCCATAAGGGCCGAGGGGAAACCAAGGCACAACCGCCAGAGCACGCAGGCCCAGCGTAGAAACGAGAAAGAGAAAACAAGCCCAGCCAAACAGGCGATACCGCATGCCGCGCACCCAAAGCTCCATCATTTTGTCTACTTCAATCTTATGCGACAAGACCGCGGCGTTTTGCCCTGTCCGTCGATCTTTCGTAGCGATGGTTTATTTCCCATCAGCTACGATGCAGCCGGTAGAAATGCGAAGGCCGACCGGAAATCCGGTCGGCCTTCGGTTAGAAGCAAGCCAGAGGCTTACATCTTGTGGTGGTGCTTCTTGTGGGCCATGTGAGCCGTGCGGGGCACAGCCTTGACCTTGGCTTCGTCGACCGGGGTGAGACCCGTCATGTCGAGCGTTGCACCGACCGGGATCAGGGTCGTCGCGCTGCTCTTCGTGCCGGCTGCACCGGTGTAGACCGAGATGCGCGAGGCGTCGAGGCCCTTGTCCACAACGAGGTATTCCTTCTCGTTGACTGCACGTTCTGCAGCCTTGTGGTCAGGCATCTTCTCCGTGGGCTCCGAGCTGCCGATGACAGCCAGCTTGGACTGCGGATCACGCTGTGCCGAGAGAGCGATGTCGTCAAGGCAAGCCTTGGCTTCATTGTCCACGCGGGTCGGGCGCTTCTTGTCCTTGTCGAAGGTGATGGTGCAGAGGCTCTTGGTGACAACCGGTGCGGGCGGCGGAGCCGAAACCGTCACGGTGGTCATCTGCGATGCCGTCTGGCCCTTGTCGTCGACAACGTTGCAGGTCACGGTAATCGTGCCGGGAGCAACGCCGGTCGTCTGGAGGGTCGCCGTCGAGGTGTTGCCGCTCACGGTACCAGCAGTTGCCGAGTAGCTGTAGGTCAGCGGACGGTTCTGCGGGCTTACGCCGTTAGCAGTGATGGTCGAAGGATCGCCCGGGTTCACGGTCGACGGGGTTGCCGAGCAGCCAACTGTCGGGGGCTGGAACGCGGTCACAGTGAACGTAGCCGAGCAGTCCGAGAACTGGCCGGGCTTCATGCCCTGCGAAACGTGGCCCTTGACCGTGTAGGTGCCAGCCGAAAGCGTCTTCGTGTCGACCGAAGCCACGTTCGAAGTGCCAGCAACCGGACCTGCATCCGAAGTCCAGGTGTAAGCTGCATCCTTCTTCGGGTTCAGGTTGGTGGCCGTACCGGTCACCGTGATCACATCACCCGGGTAGATCGTGCCCGTCGGAGCCGTCACAGCGCAAGCATAGGTGACAGGCGGCGGAGGAACGATGTGGCCGAAGTGCATCAGGATACCCGACGAGAGCTCAGCCGAACCGAGGTTCGCGCGGCCGCCGAGGTTGCCAGCGGTCGGGATCGTCGTCGCCGGACCATAGTTCAAGTGGGTGTAACGGTAGTCAGCCTCGAAAAGGCGAATGCCGAACATGTGGTTGAAGAACGGCAGATCATAGTCCATACCGCCGCCGACCATCAGACCCGCACCCCAGGTCCAGGGCTCGTGCTCGAGCGTCGCGGGAACTTCGCTGTTCGGGCCACCGCCGCGAATACCGCCAGCGAGACCGTGAGCAAAGAGCGTGAAGTTCTGCATCGGAGCGCGGAAGATCGGGCCAGCGTAACCGGAGTAGAAGCCATCATTCTGACCATCCGGGTTCGCGACTGCAACGACTTCCAAACCTGCGTACTTGTTGAAGTAGTAAGCTCCGCTACCGATCGCGCCTACGTCAACCGACGAGAAGCGGATGTTGGACGGCTTCACCACACCATGGTTGCCCATGTACGAATAGCCCAGGAAAACATCCGCGCGCGAAGGATTCGTTCCGCTAGGAGCGGCCGTCTGTGCGATCAGGCTCGCCGAACCCAGGCTGACCGCACATGCAGCCAGCGCGTACCGGCCGATATTGCGAAAACGACGTTGAGACATTCTAAAATCCTCCACTCAAATAACTGCAGTTTGTTGCGGACTTTCACGTCCAGGCCCGCTAATGTTTGTTAGTTCCCCAAAATTTTACCGCAGATGATTTTGGTGTCCAGAACAAAATCACTGCAGCGCTTCAAGTTAGCACTCTACCCAAAGAAACTCTTTGGGCAATCTCTTCGTCTCAGGCCGAACCTTGGTGGTTATTGCTCCCCCAAAGTCCGCCCCTTGCTAGGCCAGGTTCAAAGCTTCCTTGAACGAACCGCGGCTGGCCTGAATCTTTTCCTGCAAAAGCGTGATCGCGTAGAGCAGCTGCTCCGGACGCGGCGGGCAACCCGGCACATAAACATCGACCGGAATCACCTGATTCACACCCTGTACCAGCGCGTAGTTGTTGAACACGCCGCCCGACGTGGCGCATGCGCCCATCGAGATAACCCACTTCGGCTCCGGCATCTGTTCATACAGACGACGAATCACCGGTGCCATCTTCTGCGAAACACGACCCGCGATGATCATGATGTCGCTCTGACGGGGCGAGGGGCGAAACACCTCAGCACCGAAGCGTGCAATGTCATAACGCGAACCGCCCATCGACATCATCTCGATAGCGCAGCAGGCAAGGCCGAAAGTCATCGGCCAGATCGAGTTCTTGCGAACCCAGTTGATCGCAGCGTCCATGGAGGCGAGTACAACTCCATCCGGAAGCTCGCTTCCCCAAACAACCTCGTCCACCTTGTCACGGTTGATGCCCAGGCTCTCGATGGAACCGAACAGGCGGCGGTCGGCGCTCTCAGTGGGGCGGCCGTTGGTCGTTGTCGTATTGGCGGAATTCTGGCTCATACGCTCAAGTATAAGGGCGTTCGCAATACTTCTGTAATCCCTTGTCTCGCTTTCACAAGCTGCGGTTATTTATAACGATGCGAAACCGAACTACCGGGTTGGTTTCGCGTCGCAGGAAAAGTGTTCTGCGACGAGAGCACCTGCCGGTTTCGCACCTCGCGGCAGCTCGATCCAAACCTTAAAACGGATGCGCGCGAGGCGTCCGAGCGCCGACGGCGGCTCACCCTGCACCACCTCGTGGGGTGTGTCCGCCCATCGAGACGCCACCGAAGCAGCCATCGGCGCCTGGTCGCGTAAGCCCGGGACAAGCTCCACATCCATCAGCTGGAAGCGCGCTTCCGGTTGCGTCACCACGAGCCGTGCCAGTTCATTCATGGCGCTGCCGTCCTTCGCCAGAACGCGTTGCTCCAGGGAGACGAGCTGGTCGAATCGCTGGCGATCGACCGCGTAGCGGAAGTGGCGAGGGTTCCAGGCACCCGCGTCCTGAGCGCGGAACGCCCAGTCCGTCGAGATCAACAGCGGCGACACAGAACGATACGGCGGCGTGGCCACCTCGGCCCAGTCATGCGGCTCGCGGACCTCATGCCCCTGCCGCATCTCCAGCACACGCACGATCCAACCAGACTTCAACGGCTCGACAAAGAGCTCCAGCCCGGGCGTGAACTCCTGGCGGAAGGCTTCTCCGCTGCCTACCTCACCTTGCACGGTGACTGCGGAGCAAGCCCCTTCCGGCACCGCCTTCACCGGCTTCGACGCGTTCGCGAGCGGAGCGGCCATCAAGCAGAGTGCTGCCATCCATCGACTAATTCGCATTGAGTTCAATCGCTTCTTGCAACGCATCTCGGAGCTGCTTCTTTTGATCTGGAGAAAGGCGTTCGGCGTTGCTCGAAAGGTAGAAGACATCAATCGCGACTTCCCCTTCCGTATCGATGAGCGCAACCTCGACGTTCAAGCCAGCGGCAGAGATCACCGTGCTCACCGCGCGCAGCAGTCCGGGAACGTCCTGCGTCACGATCTGCAGCAACGTTGCGTGGCTGCTCGCAGAGTCATCGAACTCAATCCGTGTTTCCACCAGCACGCGCGGCGCACGGCGCTTGGCGCGACGACGGCTGCGCAGCATCGACTCCACATCCGCCCGGCCGGCGACCATCTCCCGCACGCTCGTCACAAAACGCTCGCGTTCGCTTTCGTTCAACTCCAGCGTGCGGAACGTGTCGGTGAAGCGGAAGCTATCGACAACGACACCCGCCGCATTGGCAAACGCGTCTGCGGTCACGACGTTCATCCCCCACGCCGCAAGCGCGCCCGCCATGCCCGCGAAGAGGCGCGGGCGGTCCTGCGTGACGAGCGTGATCTCGCACATGTTCATGCCGTGCCGGAAGGCGATCTGAAACGGCTCCTCGGCGAAATGGCGCGTCATCTCGAAGTGGCGGAAGATCGTCTCCGGCGCGCGGGTCTCCAGGTAACGCTCCGGGAAGCCTTCAAGGAAGGTCGTCGCGATCTCTTCTTCGCCGCG
Organism: Granulicella cerasi; assembly: GCF_025685575.1. Classification (NCBI taxonomy): domain Bacteria; kingdom Pseudomonadati; phylum Acidobacteriota; class Terriglobia; order Terriglobales; family Acidobacteriaceae; genus Granulicella; species Granulicella cerasi. The sequence goes on along the minus strand of NZ_JAGSYD010000006.1, from coordinate 164,235 downwards.
TGCCAGCTCCATAAACCTCGCCACACGCGTATCGCGACGGCGCACGCCCTTCACGCGGACTTCGCCGGTGCGCACGCGCTCTTCATCGACACTGCGATCCAGCTGGTTGGCCGTGGACATCGAAAGACGCCACAGGTTCTCGGCCTTCCACGGCGTCAGCGCGTCCGGGTGCACGGCGTTGATGTCCGCATAGGTGAACAGGGTCAACATGCGCAGCGCTTCCGGCGTCTGCACCTTGCTGGCAAAGGCGCGCACAGTCTCCGCGTCGAAGATGTCGCGGCGCAGAGCGGCGGACATCTCCAGATGGTTCTCGATGAGCCCCAGCACGAGGCCGGCATCGTAGGAGTCCATCTCCAGCCGTTCGATCACCGAGGTCGCCATGCGCGCGCTTTCGGCTGCGTGGTCATCGCTGGCCCTGCCCTTGCCGGTGTCGTGCAGCAGCGCGGCGAGGTACAGCAGCCCGGGGTTCTGCAGCTCACGAATCATGGCGCCGAACTTCACGCGCCAGTCGGGCGCGCCCTGCGGAGCCGGCTGCTCGAGGCCGTGCAGCGTCTCGATCAGCACAAAGGTGTGCTCATCGACGGTGTAGCGATGGTAGGCGTCGCGGATCACCAGCGCGTCGATGCCGTGGAACTCCGGCAGGATCAACTCCAACATGCCGATCGCGTGCATGGTCCGCAGCGCGTTCGCGGCAAACTCGCCGGTCAGGATCTTTGAAAGCGAGCGCCATAGTCCGGGGCCTTCTTCCAGATGCGCACTCAGCAATGGAATGCCGTCGCCGATGCGCTCTTCAGACTCGGGCGAGAGCTTTGTGCCGGTGGCCGCCATCGCAGCGAACACCGCAAGCACGACCTCAGGTTCATGCGCGGGGTCGCTGCCCGACGCCATGCGGTCTTCCAGCTCAATGCGACGATCGCGAATGCGGAAACCTGTGCCCGAAGGAATCTTGAGCGACTTGACGGTCTCATCCGCGCTGAGCCGCATCCCTGTCAGTTCGGCCTCGCGCGCATGGGCACGCTCCACCACGCGCGCATGGCGGAAGTACACACGCATCCAGTAGGAACCGTCGGCGCTGCGGCGGTCGGGACCACGGCTCAAGCCAATGCCGAGTTCAGCAGCCGCGTCCTGCGAGCGCCACTCCAGCGTGTTGTCGTCGCGCTCGTGGCGATAGTGCAGGAACACGCGCACCGAGGTCAGGAATTCTTCGGCTTCGCGGAACTCCTCGGCCTGCATCATCGGCACGTCGCGTCCCTTCGCCGAAAGAATACGGTGCAGCCAGATCGCCACATGCCCGTCGCGAAGACCGCCGGGGCAGTCCTTGATGTTGGGCTCGAGGTGAAAGAGCGTGTTGCCGTACTTCTTGTGGCGTTCGCGCGTCAGTGAACCGAGCTCCGCCAGAATCGACTTGTCGTGCTTGAAGAGCCGTGGGAGGCAACGCTCCTGCATCCGCGACAACAACTTCGAGTCGCCGCCGAGAGGGCGGAAGTCCATCAGGCTGAGCCCAAACTCGGGGTTCGTGGCCTCAAACTTTTCGCAGTCGCTGGTGGGTCGAGACGAGAGTGCGATCTTCAGGCCACAGTCCCAGAGAGCCTGCGACACGTGCCGAATCGCTTCTTTCGCCAGATCGTTCTTCTCGACCAGAAAAAGCAGGTCCACGTCGGAACTGGGGAAGAGCTGTCGGCGGCCGTAGCCACCCACCGCGCCGAAAGCGACGCCGTTGGCGAGCTTTGGCTCTGCGGCCATTTCGGCCGACCACAAGCGGCCTACCAATTCGTCTACCAGCGCTGTGCGCGCGGCCAGAGCAGCCGGTCCATCGGCTGTGCGCTCGAAGTCACGGCGGATGTCAGCCATCCGCCGTTCGTATTCGGCACGCAATGTTTCTTCGCTTGTCGTCAACGCTTCCCGATCGTGGTTTAGGTGCTCTTAGAGCGCGATTTCGCCGCGCTCGTCATTGCGAATGCGGATAGCTTCGTCGATCTTCGAAACGAAGATCTTGCCGTCGCCGATGCGGCCCGTGCGGGCTGCGGTGATGATGGCCTGGATGGCTTTCTCGGCCATGTCGTCGGTCACCACAACCTCGAGCTTGATCTTCGGCAACAGGTCCACGGCGTACTCGCGTCCGCGGTAGAACTCCGTATGGCCCTTCTGGCGGCCGTGTCCACGCGCCTCCAGGATCGTGATGCCCGCGATGCCGGCTTCGACCAGCGCGTCCTTTACGGCTTCCAGCTTTGACGGCTGAATGACCGCCTCAATCTTCTGCATGTCGTTCTGCTCCTCTTGCTGCGTTGGTTGAGGTTAGGCAACGTCCCAGTCGTAGCCTTCTTCGCCATGCTGGGTAATGTCCAGACCTTCGCGTTCGTCTTCCTCACTCACGCGCAGACCAATCAACTTATCGACAACAAACAGAATAATCAACGTGCCGACGATGGAAATCACCCAGGCGATCGCCACGCCGATGAACTGGTTGAGCAGCTGCTTGTGATTTCCGGCGAAAAAGCCGTCGATGTTCGTACCCTTGTTCACAAAGGCACGCGCAAACAAACCGGTCAGGATCGCGCCCAGCGTACCGCCCGAGCCGTGTACGCCGAAGGCGTCCAGCGAGTCATCGTAGCCGAAGATGTTCTTCACCTTCACGACCATGTAGAAGCAGAAGACGCCGGTGATCAGACCGATCCAGAGCGCAGCCATCGGCGTGACGAAGCCTGCCGCCGGCGTGATGCCGACAAGGCCCGCTACCGCACCCGAAATGCCGCCCAGCGCGCTCGGCTTGCCGTTGCGGATCCACTCTGCCGCAAGCCAGCCGCAGGCCGCAGCGGCAGCCGCGAAATGCGTCGCCACGAAAGCACTGGTCGCCAGGCCCGAGGCCGCGAGCGCCGAACCGGCGTTGAAGCCGAACCAGCCCACCCACAGCAGACAGGCGCCGATGAAGCTGAGCACCACCGAGTGCGGCGGCATCGGCTTCTGCGGATAGCCCACACGCTTGCCGATGTACAGAGCCGTCACCAGCGCGCTGACGCCCGAGGTCACGTGGACCACCGTGCCGCCCGCGAAGTCGAGGCATGGGAATTTGCCGCCGGTCGTGTTCAACAGACCGCCAACGCCCCAGACCATGTGCGCCATCGGTGAGTACACGAGGATCGCCCAGAGGATCAGGAAGACCACCATCGCCGAGAACTTCATGCGCTCGGCAAACGCGCCGGTGATCAGCGCCGGGGTGATGATCGCAAACATCAACTGGTAGACCATGAAGGTCTGCGAAGGAATCGTCGCTGCGTAGGGGCCAGGGTCCGTGCCCACGCCGTGCAGGAAGACATTCTGGAAGCCGCCGATGTACGGCGCCAGTGCTCCATGCCCCGGGGCAAAGGCCAGCGAGTAACCGAACAGCGCCCACAGCACCGTGATGATCGCCATCATGGCAAAGGTCTGCATCATCGTCGCGAGGATGTTCTTCTTCCGAACAAGGCCGCCGTAGAAGAGCGCCAGACCAGGGCCGCTCATCATCAGTACCAGCGCGGCGGAGACGAGCATCCAGGCGTTATCGCCGGCGCTCTGCGCGCTGGCAATCGCCGTCGCGTTGGCGGTATTCGCCTTCTCCAGCGCGGCGATGCGCTCGGTCGAGGCCGTTGCCGCCGTTTGCGCCCAGGCACTGCCCGCAGTGAGCAGCAAGGCCCCCACCGCGCTCACGCGCATCCACTGCTTTGACTTGACTACGCTGCCACACAAACCCATGAGCACCATCCTGTTATCCGGCAATCCCGGACGGAAAATACTTCATCCCCTGCACGCCAAGGCGCTAGAGAAAGAGAACTTTGAGGTGTGCCGCTACGGCTCAACGAGGTGCCGCGCGGCGGACACGCAATGGAGGAATCAGTTGCGTTTACTCTACAACACCCTGTGCGGAAATCTGTCCGCTTTTGGAACGACAAGCCCTCTTTTACTGCGGAAACTCGACCTCAACGGCGCGCGGCCTTGCAACAATCGCCGTATTCGCCGGGCGCTTCGCCCGGCCAGCGGAGCTGTCTATGAAGAGCGTCAGGATCGGCAAGCGTGAACTCGGCCCGGGTCTCCCCTGCTACATCATTGCGGAGATCGGCATCAACCATAACGGCGACCTCGACCTCGCCAAGCGCCTCATCTCCGTCGCCGTCGCGGCGGGCTGCGACGCGGTCAAGTTCCAGAAGCGCACGGTTGAGGTCGTCTACAGCGCCAAGGAACTCTCTGCTCCGCGCCCGAATCCCTTCGGCACCACCAACGGCGACCTCAAGCGCGGCCTCGAGTTCGACGAACTCGACTACGCGGAGATCGCCAGCTTCTGCCAGCAGGTGAAGATCGACTGGTTCGCCTCACCGTGGGACGAGGCCTCGGTCGACTTCATGGAGCACTTCGACACGCCTGCTTACAAAGTCGCCTCGGCGTCGCTTACGGATGACAACCTGCTGCGCCGCATCCGCCGCACAGGAAAGCCCGTCATCGCTTCCACAGGAATGAGCACCTATGACGAGATCGATCACGCTGTCCGCGTGCTCGGCACCGACGACCTCGTACTCCTGCACACGACCTCGACTTACCCCGCGCAGTACGGCGAGCTCAACCTGCGAGCCATTCCCTCGATGGCCGAACGCTACGGCGTACCGGTCGGATACTCCGGCCACGAGACGGGTATTCCCACTTCAGTGGCTGCCGCGGTGCTCGGCGCCTGCTGTGTGGAGCGCCACATCACGCTCGATCGGGCGATGTGGGGTTCGGATCAGGCAGCATCGCTCGAGCCCAACGGCATCAGCCGTCTTGTGCGCGACATTCGGCTCTGCGAACAGTCCATGGGCGACGGCATCAAGCGCGTCTACGACGAAGAGATCCCCGTCATGCAGAAGCTGCGTCGCGTTGGCGCAAACGCATTAGCTCAAGCGGGAGCGTGATTGCTTTTGCCGGTAGAGGTCCATATCGCTCGCGTGAACGAAGTCGGCGTACGTGCTTTCCGTGCGAGGAACGGCGGTGTAACTACCGATCGAAACCGACAAGTCGTAGGGCTTGTGGTCGTGCGTCCGCAGGTCCTTGGACGCGAGCTCGGCGTGGATACGCTGACAGATCATCTCCGCGGCAGCCATCGGGCAGTCCAGCAGCAGCACCATGAACTCGTCACCGCCCACGCGCACCGCAAGATCGCGCGATCGGATCGACTTCTCGAGTGCCTCGGCGACTGCCAGCAACCCGGCGTCGCCGATCATGTGTCCGTGCGTGTCGTTGATCTGCTTGAAGAGATTGATGTCTACGGTCAGCAACGAGACGGGGCGTTGATGGCGTGCGGCCGAAGCGATGATCTGCGGTGCAAGCTCCTCAAGCCCACGGCGATTCAGCAGGCCCGTCAACGGGTCTCGCATCGCCATGTCGCTCAGCTCGACATGGCCGCGGACCATATCCATCCACAGAAAACACATACACATGCCAGCGATCAGCACCACGCCGACCCAGCGAATGTTGCCGGTGAGATGTGCGCCACGCACCATCGCCACCACAAACACCGTGCTGTTCAGGATGTGGGCCGCGAAGATCGTGGCCATGATGTAAGCCGGCACACGCACCTCCGGAATCTTCGTCCGCAACAGCAGAATCACCGCCGGCACCAGAAAGAATGGCATTCCAATCGAGGCGATGAGGATGCGGATCGGCAGGTTCGGATGGACGTAGGTGTAGAACGCCAGAAAGCCTGTGACGATGAACGCCAGAACGACAAAGTACGGCACAACCGGACGCTCGTAGTTGATGTAGAGCGCCAGCGCCTTGTTCAACAGCGCCAGCATGATCAGGAAGAAGAGATTGCCGCAGACGATCGTCAGGAACGGCGGCCACACCTCGCGAAAGGACTGCAGCTCAAGGCCAGCCGCGCCGAAAAGCGTAGCCGCAAAGAACCAGCGGATGCTGGCATTGGCGTTCGACAAGCGACTGGTCTGATGCGCGAGAAGAACTACCAGGCCCAGGACCAGCAACATGCACGCCTGCAGTTGTTGAACCGAATGAACATTCATGAGAACTAGGTCCAGTTTAGTCGCTTCCACCACAAATACGCGGAGTTCCTCGACGCTAGGCCGCAAACTCCTGATGATGAAGGCCGTGGCGTTTGACGTCGATGGCGTCCTGACGGACGGACGTCTCACCTGGAGCGCGGCCTCCGATGCGGAGACGAAGAGCTTCCACTTCCGCGACATCATGGGGCTGTCGTTGTTGCGCCGCGCGGGAATCACGCTCGCGCTCATCTCGGGCGAACCCTCACCCTTAGTCGATCGCTTCGCCGCGAAGCTGCGTATCCCCTTCGTACGCAAAGGCGTCCGCGATAAAGCATCTGTACTACGCGAGTTTGCGGAAGCCCACGCGTTGAACCTTGATCAGATCGCCTTCGTCGGCGACGACGTGAACGACCTGCCCGCGATGGAGCTTGCAGCGCTTGCCGCCTGCCCGGCTGATGCGGCGGCCGAGGTCATCGCCTTTGTGCAGAAGGCCCACGGCTTCGTGACCGTGCGCAACGGCGGATGCGGCGCCGTGCGTGAGTTCGCCGACGCCATGCTCCGTGCGCGCGGCTTGACCGGCCGCGAAACCTTCCAACTCCCTGCACCCGAGACACCATGAAACTTTCCGATTACGTCTTCCAGTTCGTCGCCTCCAAAGGCGTTCAGCACGTCTTCCTCGTCAGCGGCGGCGGGGCCATGCACCTCAATGCGTCGCTTGCGCAGAACGCGAATCTTGAGGCGATTTGCAACTCGCACGAGCAGGCCTCCGCGATGTGCGCCGAAAGCTACGCGAAGGCCACGAACGGCCTCGGCGTTTGCCTCGTCACCACCGGCCCGGGAGGCACGAACGCTGTCACCGGCGTCGCTGGCGCGTGGCTCGACTCCACGCCAACGCTCTTTCTCTCCGGGCAGGTCAAGCGACCCGACCGCATGTTCGATGCCAACGGCAAGCACCTCGGGATGCGCCAACTCGGCGTGCAGGAAATCGACATCACCTCGATCGTTGCGCCGATCACCAAGTACGCCAAGGTGCTCACCGACCCGCTTGACGTGCGCTACGAGCTGGAAAAGTGCTTCCACCTTGCAACGACAGGCCGCCCCGGACCGGTGTGGCTTGATATCCCGCTCGACGTGCAAGCCGCACCGCTTCCTGATCCGACGACGCTTCGAGGCTTTGATAGCGCTGAGCGGGATCGAACCACCGACCACAGCCTGCAAGCAGAGGTCGCACGCGTCGTCGAAGCACTCCGCAAAAGCTCTCGCCCCCTGCTCTTCGTCGGCAACGGCACGCGGCTTGCCCGCGCGGAAGAAGCCTTCACCGAGCTACGCCACATGCTCAACATTCCCACAGTGGCCACGTGGTGTGCCGCAGACCTCGTACCGTCCGACACGGCGAGCTTCGTGGGCCGCCCCGGCAACGTTGCAGCGCGCGGAGCGAACTTCGCGTTGCAGAACTGCGACTGCCTGCTCGTGCTTGGCGCGCGGCTCGATATGGCGATCACCGGCTACGCGCCACAGCACCTCGCGCGCGAGGCGCATCGCATCGCGGTTGACATTGATCCCGCCGAATTGCAGAAGCTCGCTCCGCATCTCCAGCAGCCGATCGTTGCGGACGTTGGACTCTTTCTCGACGAGCTTCTAGCGCAACTCAAGGCGATGCATGATCCGCTCGACCACGAACGCTGGGCGGCATGGAACGCGCGCGCCGCGGACTGGAAGCATCGCTACGGCGTGGTCACCGAAGAACATCGCAAGCCGGAGGGACTGGTCTCGATCTATCACCTCGCGGAGGTGATCGGCACAGAATCCATGCCGCAGGACAAGATCGTCTCCGGCTCCTCGGGCGCGGGCATCGAGATCTTCCTGCTCGCCTGCCCCACCCGCAACGGACAACGCCTCTTCCACACGGCGGGGCTTGGCTCGATGGGCTATGGCTTGCCAATGGCGATCGCCGTCTCTCTCGGCAGCGAGCGCCAGCGGACGATCCTCGTCGACGGCGACGGCGGCTTCCAGTTCAATATTCAGGAGCTGGAGACCGTGCGCCGCCTCAACCTGCCGCTGAAGATCTTCGTGCTGAACAACGGTGGCTATGCGTCGATTCGCGCCTCACAGGAAGCCTACTTCGGCCAGCCACAGCTTGGTGCGAGCCGCGAAACCGGCATCACCGTGCCCGATCTCACGAAGGTCGCGAACAGCTACGGCATTCCTGCAGTCACGATCCATGACCAGACGCGGCTGCGGCTGGAGGTGCAGCGGGCGCTCGCGCTCGAGGGCCCCGTGGTGATCGATGTGCGGGTGATCGCTGACGAAATGCGCGCGCCTCGGCTGCAGAGTTATCAGCGTGAAGACGGCTCGTTTGTCTCCAGGCCGCTGGAAGACCTCTTCCCGTTCCTGCCACGCGAAGAGTTTCTTTCCAACATGATCGTGAAGCCGCTGGAGGAGGAGTGATTACACGCGGCCGCTAATGCCCGTCGCGCCGCCAACGTTCATGGTGAACACGCTTGCGCCCGTGTAGCCACCGACGATGATCATGTAGCCGTTGATCATCGCGAATGACTCCGGCCCAGGAATATTGTTGAAGGTGCTCTTCACCGTCATCGCCTGAGGTGCGCTCGCGTCCAGTTGCAAGATCGTGCCTTGCGCGTAGCAACCCACAAAGACGGACGTGCCGACGACCTGCACAGGAATCGCCGCGCACGACGGCAGCGAAAACGTCTGCAAACTACGCAGGCTCGACAGCACCGTTGCGTCAATCGAGATGATCTGCCCTGCGTCATACAACGTCACGTAGGCGATGTTATTGCTGAGCACGATCTTTTGCGGAGAGTGCGCCACCGTCAACGGCACTCCCTGCAGCGTCAGTGTCGCTTCATCCAGCGCTTGCACGTTGCTCGATTGGTCGATAGGGCTTGCTCTCTGAGCCGGCCGCGACCAGAACCTTGCCCGCTCCCACGGTCAGCGCGCCGGGGTTCACGAACCCGCCGGAAGCAGGGCTGGCCAGCGTCGTAGTCTTCACCAGTACGGGCACCACCGGGTTCGATAGATCAACCTTCGCCACAGCACCGTTAGAGAGGTGGCTCACCCCGAAGAGGGGGATAAACATCGTCTTTCCGTCCATCGCGACGCCGGGAAACGGCGTTGACAGGCCGGTCATCGTTCCAAGAGGAGAGAGCGTTCCGGCTGCGGCGATCCTGAGTGTGACGAGCGACTGCGTGTCATAGCAAACAACCGCCAGTGCCGTGACGCTGGAGGTGGAAACGACACCCATGCCGCTAGGATCGGCGCATGGCATCGAGTAACTCGCAACCAGCGATTGCTCCCCGTTGCTAACGCTATACGTGAAGATCTGTCCCGTTCCCTGAAAGCTGATGAACTCGAAAGAGTTGTAAGTGGCCACCGCGATCGGAGCTCCGGCAGCACTCGGCGTCACCTGAGAGATCACTCGAATGGGGTCTGACGCGGCGGGGCCCGTGCCGCAACCCACCAAGGCAACACTAGCGGTTGCGAGTACGAGTGCCTTCCATAGCCATTGCCAGTGGAACCTGACCGTCTTCAACCCTTCATATCCCCTTCAAGGAAAGTCCGCACACGCCGACGCACAGAGACGCAGGCGACAGAGCCAGAAGCTACTTACGGAAGGACAGAGTTAGCGTAACAGACGCAACGCACTGAGAAAGCAGCTTCTTTGCGGTCACGACGTGCTCATCACCCGCAGCCGCTACACTATCTCTTGTGAGCTCACAGAATGGTTTTCTAGTCGTCGGGTCAACAGGTCAGCTTGGAACCGCGCTTTGCGCGCAACTCGGCGCGCGGGCGATTCCCGCAGCGCGTCGTCCGCCAAGCGAAGCAACGGTGGTGCTCGACCTCGAGCAGCTGGCCGCAGAGCCATCGCTGGCCGCAGAAATCGTTGCTGCCACCAAGCCCGCAGCCGTCATTTGCGCCGCTGGCGCAACGGATGTCGAGCGCTGCGAAACGGACCAGGCATGGGCCGCCGCCGCCAACCATCTTGGCCCGCTGGCGCTGGCTCGCGCCGCGAAAGACGTGCCCTTCGTCTTCCTCTCCACGGACTACGTTTTCGACGGCGAAGCAGGCCCCTACGCAGAGGACGAAGCCCCCCATGCCCTTTCGGTGTACGGCCAGACGAAGCTCGATGGCGAGTTGGCAATCCTGCGCGAGCATCCGAACGCTCTGGTGCTGCGCACAACCACCGTTTACGGCCCCGATCCACAGAAGAAGAACTTTCTCTACACGCTGACCCGCGTTCTGAACGCAGGCAACACGATGCGCTGCCCCACCGACCAGCTCGCTACGCCGACGCATGTCGACGATCTGGCAACCGCCACGCTGAAGCTGCTCGAACAAGGCGCCACCGGTCTGGTGCACGTCGCGGGACCGCAGTTTCTCTCACGCTATGAGTTCGCGCAGATCGCCTGCGAAATTCTTGGCCTGCCGACAGATACATTGCAGTCGCTCACCACGCCAGAGCTTGCACAAAAGGCCGCGCGCCCGCTGCTCGGTGGCTTGAAGATCGACAAGCTGAATGCGCTCATCGGCCCTGGAGTGATGCGCGCGCCGGAGCAAGGTATACGCGACTGGAAGGCAACGCTCGCCTAGCCTCAAGCAACCTCACAGCCGCCGTCGTGTTCTACCTTCCATAGGCCCTGACGCCAAAACATTCTGGAGTTTGCATGATCGAGATCGTCAAGAAGCAGTTGCTGCAGTCCGTTGAAACGATGACGAAGGTCGCCGCCGATGAAAGCCTGCACGCCATCGTGGTGGAGGCTGCACGCCTTACGGCAGAGAGCATGAAGAACGGCGGCAAGCTGCTCGTTTGCGGCAACGGTGGATCCGCCGCGGACGCCCAGCATCTCGTCGCCGAGTTCGTCGCGCGGCTCACCATCGACCGCCCAGCCCTGCGCGCCATCGCACTCACCACGGACTCGTCGATCCTCACGGCGATCGGCAACGATCACAGCTTTGAGCACATCTTCGAACGCCAGGTGGAAGCGTTGGGGCGCGAAGGTGATGTGCTGCTCGCGATCTCGACCTCCGGCAACTCGAAGAACTGCGTCCTCGCGCTCGAACAAGCGAAGAAGATGGGCATCCACACCGTCGCCTACACCGGCAACGACGGCGGCAAGATGAAGTCGCTCGCGGACCTGAACGTCATCATCCCATCGAACGTGACGATGAACATTCAGGAATCGCACCTCGCGCTCGAACACATCCTCTGCATGCTGGTCGAACTCTTCTACTTCGGCCCCGACTTCGGCAAGCAGCCCAAAAAGCTCTCTGAGTAAACGGCCGTGACCAAGGAACACCTCTCCATCTCGATCACACCAGATAGCGTGGATATCCGTTTCCTTCCATCTCGATCGAAACCGCGAGCGCGCCTCTACGGTCTTTTGATTTTCTCTGCGTTTCTTATAACCATGGATGTCCTGGCTCTCCTCTTGCCGGGCAAACATGGCGATCCGAGCATGTGGCACTTCATGATTGACGGTGGCCGCGATAGTCTGGATCTGACCCCGCTGATCCTCATAGCCATCGGGAATGCGTTGCTTTGTTGGCCTTGGTCCAGCTATATTCGCGCGGCCTATCCTCCTGACGAGAGCATTCACTGTGACAAGAGCGTGCTTGTCGTAAGTCGCGCCGCTTGGTTCGACTTCAAAAACCGAACAATGAAGTCCAAGACCTACCCTCTCGGCCAGGTATCAGGACTTCGATACGCAACTATTGCCTCCAACTGGGGCGCTTCTATAAGAGGCATACGTTTCTCCTCGCAAGGTCGCCGTTGGATGCTTCCAGAGATCGAGCCCGAAGAGGCGAAGAAGGTGTTGTCGGGGCTCAGAGCACTAGGAGCGGATGCTCCGGAAGACCCGAAGCTTGATAAGCTCATCGCCGAGGCGGCCTACATGAGAGGTGGGGACACCGGTTGGATGGACCGAAGTTGGATGGATTCAGACAACAAGCAGTGACCACGTAGCATAGCGATATACGAAACTTCATTTCCACAGATCAAACAATGCGATAGCGTTACAGCATGATCCTTCGCACGCTTGCATCGCTCGCGCTGGCCGCTGTATCGGCCACGGCTTTTGCGCAGTTCCCTGCTTACGACGCAGCGCCACGCATCGGCGTGCTCATCCCCAAGGGACCACCTGAATACAGCCAGTGGTACACGGCGCTCAAGGATCGCAAGGACGTCGTTGACGGTCCTTTCCAGTACAACTCCGGCACCATCGCGGGCGTGCCCGTCGTGCTGTATCTGCAACCGACCGATGGCGTGCTCGCGCGGGCGCTCGGCGAATTCAGCATGATCCGCGACTTCAACGTGAAGACCGTGATTTATGCAGGCACCTCCGGCGGCCATCTTCCGAAGGGACAAATGGGCGTCGGCGACATCGTGCTCGGTGCACAGAACGTGAACCACGGCGCGTACCATCTGCTCGCTGACGGCACCATCGACCCCGGCACCTTCAACTCCATGCAGAAGGACATGCTGCACTTCGACGGTCTCTATGCCGACCCGAAAATGCTGCAGCTGCTCGCCTGCTCCGCCAAGCGCGTCGCCGACACGACCAAGCTTCCCGCCTTCAGCGAGCCCGTGCGCAGGGACACTACGCCACAGGTCTTCTACTTCGGCATCCAGGGCACCTCGACCATCTGGAGCGATAACAAGGCCTACACCGAAGCCACGATGAAGGTCTTCCACGAGATCGACGAAGACGGCGATTGGGCGTCGAACCTTGCGGCAACGCTCTACAAAGTTCCGTTCATCGAGGTTTCGGTGATCTCAAACAGCATTTACGCCTATCCGACCGCGGATCACGGCACGCCGAAAGCTCCCAAGGGCGAAGCGAACTCGCATCTGCTCGCGCAGCGCATCTCCAACCGCGTGGCGCTCGACCTGATCGAGCATGATGGTCAGCGACTCCTCACAGGTACATGGACCGAACCCACGACCAGCCCTTTCCCGGAGTCGTTCTACAACGATCCGCTGAATCCACAAGCGCTGCTGAAAGACTGTAAGTAATGGCTATCTCGTATCGTGCAGCACAAAACCTCATCAAGCGCGGCGACGCAGAAGGCTTGCGCGCGGCGCTCGCCGCAAAGCTTGATCCGAACGCCGCGAACCCCAACGGCTGGACGCTCCTCATGCTCGCTGCCGTTGAAGGCAATGTCGAAATGGCCGAAGCGATTCTTGAGCGCGGCGCCAGCACCAACAACCGCAACAGCAAGGGCGAAAACGCTCTGGCCATCGCAGAAGCACGCGGCCACGAAGAGTTTGCAACCTTCCTGCGCTCACGCGGAGCTTCACTCTAGCCGATAACGTTCGTGATGCCCACGCGCCCGATTCCGAACGAGGACCTAGCGCATGTGCTCGAACACGCGCGCCCTGCGTTTGAAGCTCTGCGCGATGCGAAGATCTTCATCGCGGGTGGCACCGGCTTCTTCGGGCGCACTCTCGTCGAATCGCTGCTCCATGCCAACAGGACGCTGAGCTTAGGCATCACGGCCACGCTCTTGACGCGGGATGCACAGAGCTTCGCCGCAAGCGCGCCGCACATCGCGGAAGACCATGCGATCAAGCTGTTGCAGGGCGACCTCGCAGAGTGCGAGCTTCCCTCTATGGACTTCACCCACGTCCTCCATGCCGCCGCAGACTCCGCCGGAAAGCAGGCGCTCGTCAGCGAAGTAGCATTGGCAGAGTCGATCGTTGCAGGCACGCGCAACCTCCTGCGGCAGTTGCGCGCTCAGTCTGTGCGTCTGCTCTACCTCTCCAGCGGAGCCGTCTACGGCAGGAGCTGCTCAGAAAATTTCCTCGACGAAGACACTCCGCTGCTCGACGCTCACGCCACTGCCGCGAATTATGACGAAGCGAAGGTGCTTGCGGAGGAACTCTGTCTTGCGGCGTCCCGCAACGCAGGTTTCGACGTCGTCATCGCACGCTGCTTTGCTTTCGTCGGACCATATCTTCCACTCGACCAGCACTTCGCTCTCGGCAACTTCATCGACGACGCATTGCAGCATCGCCCCATTCACATTCGCGGTGACGGTTCCCCCCGGCGAGCATGGATGCACACGGCGGACCTTGCTGTCTGGCTATGGACGTTGCTTGTGCAAGGTCGCTCGCAGCGTGTCTACAACGTGGGCTCTGACGAAGCGTACAGCCTTCGTGAGGCGGCGCAGATCACCGCTGACACACTGCTGCCCGGCCTCGCGATAGACGTCGGAGAAGCACTGCAGGCCGGACCAGCGAAGAGCTACGTGCCTTGCGTGCAACGTGCCCGCCATGAACTCGGCCTGCAGGTGCGCATCCCCCTAGCGGAGGCTCTGGTGCGCACCGCTCGCTGGCATCGAGTCCTGAACGATCACCAGTAGGCCGGCGACGGCTTGCGCAATGAATGCATCGACCGTCCGCACGACATGGTCCAACATCGCCTCATCCAACCCCGGATAAACGCCGAGCCAGAAAACATTCTGCATCACCCAATCGGTGTTCTCGAGCGCCCCCACGACGCGATACTTCAACCCTTGATACGCAGGCTGACGCACGAGATTCCCCGCAAACAGATTCCGCGTTCCGATCCTGGCCGCGTTCAAAGCCCGCACCATCTGATCACGGCTAAACGGAGCATCCTCCTTGACGCCCACGGCAAACCCAAACCAGCTTGGCTCCGCCTCGGGCATGGCGACGGGCAGCACAAGGTACTCTTCAAACGCTGCAAAGGCGCGCTGTAGATACGCGAAATTCCTGCGCCGCGTCGCGATGAACTCGTCCAGCTTGCCCAGTTGGCTCACACCCAGCGCCGCCTGCATATCGGTCGCCTTCAAGTTGTAGCCAACGTGCGAGTACGTGTACTTGTGGTCGTAGCCGCAGGGCAACGTGCCGAGTTGCTGATCGAATCTCCGCCCACATGTGTCATCCGCGCCGGGTTCGCACCAGCAATCCCGCCCCCAGTCGCGAAAGCTCTCGACGATTGTCCGCAGCAGCGGGCTATTCGTCAGCACGGCTCCGCCTTCGCCCATCGTGATGTGGTGCGCAGGATAAAAACTCAGCGTGGCAAGGTCACCAAACGTGCCGACCTGCCTGCCCTTCCAGGTGGAACCGAGCGCGTCGCAACAGTCTTCGATCAGCCATAGATCGTGCGCGCGGCAGAAAGCCGTCACTGCGTCCAGATCGAAGACATTCCCCAGCGTATGCGCAATCATCACGGCCCGCGTGCGGTCACTGCGCGCGGCCTCCAGCATGTCGGCATCAATCTCATAGGTCGACCGCGTCACGTCCACAAATACGGGCACAAGCTGGTTCTGAAAGATCGGGTTCACCGTCGTTGGAAAACCACACGCGACCGTGATCACCTCATCGCCGGGCTTCAATCGCCGCTCGCCGAGTCGCGGTGACGTCAGAGCGCTTAATGCGACGAGGTTTGCACTCGACCCCGAGTTCACTAGCGATGCTGAACGCACTCCAACCCACCGCGCCAGCCTGCGCTCGAACTCCTGCGCCCAGCGCCCCGTCGTGAACCAGCCATCGAGAGACGCATCGACGACGGCTGAGAGATCATCGGCATCGATCACCTTGCCCGACACCGGCACCGCACTCGAGCCCGCCACAAACTCGCGCGCAGCAAACTGCTCCGCATGAAACTCTCGCGTCAGTTCAAGGATCTGCTGGCGTATCGCGTTGGAACGGGTGCTCATCGTGAGGCTCAGGTTAGCAACGAAAACCCCGCGCCCCTGCTGTACGATGAGGGCATCGTGAGCTTGTCGTTCCAAATTGAAATGAGCGGTTTCTAAGAATGAAAGCAGTCATCCTGGCCGGCGGTCTCGGCACACGCATCAGCGAAGAAACATCGTCGCGCCCGAAGCCGATGGTGGAGATCGGCGGACGCCCGATCCTCTGGCACATCCTGAAGCTCTACTCGCAGCACGGCGTCAACGACTTCATCATCTGCTGCGGCTACAAGGGCTACATGATCAAGGAGTTCTTCGCGAACTACTTCCTGCACACCTCCGATGTCACCTTCGACCTGCAGCAGAACAAAATGACCGTGCACAACTCCGTCGCTGAACCGTGGCGCGTAACGCTCGTCGACACCGGCGACGCCACCGGCACCGGCGGTCGACTGCGCCGTGTGCAGCAGTACCTCGAAGGAGAAGACGCCTTCTGCATGACGTATGGCGATGGCCTCGCTGACATCGACATCACCGCGAGCATCGACTTCCACCAGCAGCACGGCAAAGCCGTCACCATGACGAGCGTGCAACCGACTTCGCGCTTCGGCGGCCTCGGCCTCGATGGCACGACAGTCACCTCGTTCGAAGAGAAGCCGAAGAACGAAGGCGGCTGGGTGAACGGCGGTTTCTTCGTGCTCTCGCCCAGGGCACTCGCCTCGATCACGGACGACGCGGAGATGTTCGAGCGCCAACCCATTGAAGATCTCGTAGCCGCCGACGAGGTGCGTGCGTTCTTCCATCGCGGCTTTTGGCAAGCGATGGACACGCTGCGTGACAAGAACCAACTCGAAGCTTTATGGCAGAGCGGCAGAGCGCCGTGGAAGACCTGGTAGCCCCCGAAGGAGAAGCCCGATGAAACACGTTGTTCTCGCCACGACCTTGCTGGCAGCCGGAGTCTGCTCTGCTCAAACGCGGGACTCGCTGGCGTATGGAAAGCCGCTTGCGAAGCAGCCTGCAGATGCGAAGATCGCCGCAGCCCTGCGAGGCGTCTCCCCCGACAGCATCAGGAGCAACATCGCGACGCTGGTGAAGTTTCAGAACCGCAGCACGATCTCCTCGAACACAAAGGACCTTCCGCCAAACACCGGTGTGCTCGCGGCGAGTGACTGGATTGAGCAGCAGTTCAAAGCCATCAGCGCCCAATGCGGTGGATGTCTCGAAGTGAAGGTCGACGACTTCATCGAACCCGCAGGCACCGGCAAGTTTGCACGTATCACCGAGCCCACCCGGCTGCGCAATGTCTACGCGATTCTGCGCGGCAGCGATCCGCAAGCAGCGAAGCGTATGTACCTCGTCACCGGTCACTACGACACGCGCGTTGCGGATGTGATGGACACTCACGACTTCGCTCCGGGTGCGAACGATGATTCTTCAGGAACGGCCGTTTCGCTGGAATCGGCGCGTGTGCTGTCGAAGCTGCACTTCCCGGCAACGCTCGTCTTCGTTGCCGTTGCGGGCGAAGAGCAGGGGTTGAATGGCAGCAAGCATCTTGCGCAGCTTGCGAAGAAAGAGGGCTGGCAGCTCGAAGGCGTGCTGAACAACGATATCGTCGGCGGCGACACCACGCCCGGCGAGAAGCTGCAGAACAAGTCGCTCGTGCGCGTCTTCTCACAAGGCATCAACACTCACGCATCGACGGAGGAGATCGCGAAAGAGATCACGCTCGGCCTCGAGAACGACTCGCCGTCGCGCGAGTTGGCACGCTTCGTCCTCGCAGTGGACCGCAGCTATTTTCCTGCGCAGCCCAAACGGTTCGATGCCGTGATGGAGCTTCGCCTTGACCGCTTCCTCCGCGGGGGCGATCACTCGTCGTTTTCGGCGCTTGACTTCCCTGCTATCCGTTTCACTGAGTGGCGCGAGAACTTCAACCACCAGCACCAGCACGTTCACACAGAGAATGGTGTCGAGTACGGCGATCTGCTCAAGTATGACGACTTCAACTACATCGCCAACGTGGCCCGCTTGAACATGGCGACGCTCGCCTCGCTCGCAAGCTCTCCAGGCATTCCGCAGAACGTGCGCGTGGTGACCTCAAACCTCGATAACAACACAACACTCAAGTGGGAGGTCCCCGCCGCGCCCACTACTGGCGAACTCGCATACCGCATTGTCTGGCGCGATACGGCAGAGAACGAGTGGCAGCGCTTTGTCTCCACCGACGCGCATGAGTTGACGCTGCCTGTGTCGAAGGACAATGTTTTCTTCGGTGTCGAGGCCTGCGATAAGGCGCTCGTGCACTGCAGTCAAGCCGTACCGCCCATGCCTGAACGTCGTCAGTAGCTTTCATGCAAAGCGAAAGGCACGGCTCGCGCCGTGCCTTTCGCATTTGTAGTTGAAAGCTACTCCCAGGTAAGCGATCCGCCGTTCTGGTACTCGATCACGCGCGTCTCGAAGAAGTTCTTCTCCTTCTTCAAGTCCATCGCTTCGCTCATCCACGGGAACGGGTTCTCTGTAGCCGGGAAGACAGCCTCGAGGCCGATCTGTGCGCAGCGACGGTTCGCGATGAAGTGCATGTACTGTTCGCACAATGCGGCGCTCAAGCCAAGGAAGCCCGTGGGCATCGTGTCGCGGCCATAAGCCGCTTCAAGCTCTGCCGCAGAGCGCAACATACCGCGAACCTCTTCCTGGAACGCATCAGTCCAGATGTGCGGATTCTCTGCCTTGATCTGATTGATGACGTCGATGCCGAAGTTCAAGTGGATCGACTCATCGCGCAGGATGTACTGGTACTGCTCGGCGATACCGACCATCTTGTTGCGGCGTCCGAGCGAGAGGATCTGCGCGAAACCGGTGTAGAACCACATGCCTTCGAAGACGACGTAGAACGCGATGAGATCGCGCACGAAAGCCTGATCGGCGTCAGCGGTGCCGGTCTCGAAGTTCGTGTCGCTCAGGTGCTGGGTGTACTTGATCGCCCAGCTCGCCTTTTCGGTGATCGACGGCACTTCGCGGTACATGTTGAAGAGTTCGCCTTCATCCAGACCAAGCGACTCCACGATGTACTGGAAGGTGTGCGTGTGCACAGCCTCTTCGAACGCCTGACGCAACAGGTACTGGCGGCACTCAGGGTTAGTGAGGTGACGATAGATCGCCAGCACAATGTTGTTCGCGACCAACGACTCCGACGCAGCGAAGAAGCCGAGGTTGCGCTTGATCGCACGACGCTCATCATCGGTGAGGCCGTTCGGCGACTTCCACAAAGCGATGTCCGCCTGCATGGAAACTTCCGTCGGCATCCAATGATTGTTGCAACCGGCGAGATACTTCTCCCACGCCCACTTGTACTTGAGCGGCAGGAGCTGGTTCACGTCGGCGCGGCAGTTGATCATCGCCTTGTCGTCCACGCGAACACGCGCGGCGCCACGGTTGATCTGGCCGAGACCGGTCGGGTCGTTGCCCGCGATGTCCTCATGCGAGGGTTGCGTAAGCACCAGAACCGAGTTGTCTTCTTGTACAGGTTCGTTCCAATCCAGCATTGTCTATTCCTTCTCTTTCCGGGGGCTTACTGGCAAGCTTCGCATTCGGGATCGTCAATCGCGCACTGCTTCGGCGCGGCGACGGCAGCGGCGACTGCTGCAGGGGCCACGGCCACTGCGTTCAGCTTGCCGTCGGTGCGCTTCACCGTGGACTTCTCCACGTGCGTTGCCGAGCTGGAACGCAGGTAGTAGGTCGTCTTCAGGCCAGCGTGCCATGCTTCGCGATAGAGCGCGTCGAGCTTCTTGCCGTTCGGCTGCGCGATGTAGAGGTTCAACGACTGCGCCTGATCGATCCACTTCTGGCGGCGTGCAGCAGACTGCACAATCCAGGTCGGCTCGATCTCGAAGCTCGTCGCGTACAGCTCGCGCAGGTCTTCGGGAATGCGCTCGATGCGCCCCAGCGAACCGTCGAAGTACTTGAGGTCCGAGACCATCACTTCGTCCCACAGGCCGCGCGCCTTCAGGTCATGCACCAGCGAAGCGTTCACGACGGTGAAGTCACCGCTCATGTTCGACTTCACGTAGAGGTTCTGATACGTCGGCTCGATCGACTGCGTGACACCGCAGATGTTCGAGATCGTCGCGGTCGGTGCGATCGCCAGCGTGTTCGAGTTACGCATGCCGATCTCGACAACCTTCTTGCGCAAACCGTTCCAGTCCAGCGTCGACGACAGGTCGAGGTTCAACAGGTGCGAGCGGTTCTTCTGCAGAATGCTGATGGAGTCGATCGGCAGGATGCCCTTGCTCCACAGCGAGCCTTCAAAGGTCGGGTAGCGGCCGCGCTCTGCAGCAAGCTCCACAGAAGCCGCGATCGCGTGATAGCTGATCAGCTCCATGCTGGTGTCAGCGAACTTCGCAGCAGCTTCCGAAGCGAACGGAATGCGCATTGTGTACAGCGCGTCCTGGAAGCCCATCACGCCCATGCCTACCGGACGATGACGCAGGTTGGAATTGCGCGCCTCCGGCACCGTGTAGAAGTTGATGTCGATGACGTTGTCGAGCATACGCATCGCCGTCGTTACCGTCTTCTTGATGCGAACTTCATCGAGACCATCGGGCGTCGTGTGGTTGGCCATGTTCACCGAACCCAGGTTGCACACCGCGATTTCCTTCGCGTTCGTGTTCAGCGTGATCTCCGTGCAGAGGTTCGAGGAGTGCACCACGCCGATGTGCTGCTGCGGCGAACGCAGGTTGCACGGATCCTTGAAGGTGATCCACGGGTGGCCGGTCTCAAACAGCATCGAGATCATCTTGCGCCACAGGTCCACAGCGCGGATCGACTTGGAGACCTTCATCTCGCCCTTCTGCGCCTTCGCTTCGTAGAACGCATAGCGCTCTGCAAACGCGTTGCCGAAAAGGTCGTGCAGATCAGGCGTTTCGTCCGGCGAGAACAGCGTCCAGCTCGCATCCTTCTCCACGCGCTCCATGAAGAGATCGGGGATCCAGTTCGCCGTGTTCATATCGTGCGTACGGCGACGATCGTCACCGGTGTTCTTGCGCAGGTCGAGGAACTCCTCGACGTCGATGTGCCACGTCTCGAGATAAGCGCACACAGCGCCCTTACGCTTGCCGCCCTGGTTCACCGCAATCGCCGTATCGTTCGCAACCTTGAGGAAAGGAACCACGCCCTGCGACTGGCCGTTGGTGCCAGCGATGTGCGAGCCGAGGCCGCGTACCGGGGTCCAGTCGTTGCCGAGGCCGCCGGCGTACTTCGAGAGCAGAGCGTTGTCCTTGATCGACTTGAAGATGCCGTCGAGGTCATCACCGATCGTCGTCAGGAAGCACGACGAGAGCTGCGGGCGCAGCGTACCGGCGTTGAAGAGCGTCGGCGTCGAGCACATGAAGTCGAACGAGCTAAGCAGGTTGTAGAACTCAATGGCACGCGCATCGCGATCGAGCTCGCGGATCGCAAGGCCCATCGAAACGCGCATCAGGAATGCCTGCGGCAGCTCGAAGCGGATGCCTCCCTTGTGCAGGAAGTAGCGATCGTACAGCGTCTGCAGACCGAGGAACTGGAACTTGCCATCGTTCTCGGGCTTCAGCGCGGCAGCGAGGCGCGGCAGGTCGAACGCACCGAGTTCGCGGTCGAGGAACTGCATCTCGACGGCCTTCTTCACGTACTCCGGGAAGTACTCGGCGTAGCTGACATTGATGCCAGCCTGCGTGTTCTGCTGTGCCGCCGGCATGATGAAGCCGATGGCTTCGTTGCGGAGCAGGTTCAACAGCAAGCGTGCGCTGACGTAAGCGTAGTTCGGTTCCTTCTCAACGAGCGTGCGGGCCGACATCACCTGCGCCAGGCCAAGCTCCTTGAGCTGCAGGCCGTCGTAAAGGTTGCGGCGTACTTCGGAGAGCACTTCCTGCACGGAGACGCCTTCGAGACCGGCGCATGCCGCCTCGATCGTCTTCAGCAACTGTGCATCATCCAACGGCTCCACACGGCCATCGGGAAGCTTTACTTTGTAGGCCGGGCTCGACGTGGCAGCAGCAGCAACTTCCGGAGCCGCCTGGCGCTGCTTGGAGCGCTCTTCGCGATACAGCACGTAAGCGCGCGCGATCTTGTGCTCGCCCGAACGCATCAGCGCGAGTTCGACCTGGTCCTGAATGTCTTCAATCTCAATGGTGCGCGAGCCGCCAGCGCGGCGCTCGAGCGCGCCTACGATCTGCGACGTGAGCTTACGCACAGACTCGTGAATGCGGGCCGAAGCCTCCGCACCCGTGCCCTCGACGGCCACGAAAGCCTTCGAGATCGCCACGGAAATCTTGTTTGCATCAAAGGGAGAAACGGCGCCGTCGCGACGAACGACACGCAGTGCAGTCACGGCCTCCGCCTCGGAGGACATCGGGACTGGCGGTTGAGGCGAAAAGCTGGGCGATGTGTGGGCTGCCATGGAGCGTCTCCTTGCCGTAGATGGTCGAGCGAAGAGACAACGGTGCCGCGAGTCGGAACGCCTCGTCGGACTATTGCTTCCTCGCCTTCCCTCGAAGGCGGTTCGTATTCTTTGTTTCCCGGTGGCTGTTTTCAGGGCCAGAGGATGAGCCGTCTGGGGGTCGAGTCCGCGTCAAAAAAGCGGCTCGTACCCTGGCGTTCAGTCTCTGCTGTGACCGCAAGAAGCGGCTCCGGAATTGCACCGGACTCCCTCACGCCGTTTGTCGCCATTCGGCGCAACCATCGGAATGAGGCAACTATATCTGGGCGTTTCCCCAGTTGCAACACTAGATTTTGTGGATATCGTGCAGGATCATAGAATGCCCGGGCGAACCCGCGTCACGCTTGAAGATTCTCTGCAGCACCCATCAAAACCAGTGATCTTTGGGCAAAGGGTGCGTAAATCAGCGGGACAATACAGGCGATCGCGGCTCCCACGCTGAGGTGGTGCAGGAGCAAAATCGGCCCCAGAGCCCATCCGAGGTCGACCACAAGCAGTAGTGGCCACATCCGAAGGAACCTCAAGCGAAAACCGGGCGCCGAAAACAGCACCGCAGAGATGAGGAAAAGCCTCACCGCGATCAGCAGCGCCGCAGACACCCAGACGGTTGTGAAGACGCCTTCCGGCCAGGGTGAGAGCAGGTCGTGGACCTCGGCGAGGTTGGCCAGCGTGCCCACGTAGAACGCGAGGTACATCGCCTGCAGCGCCAGGAAGAGTCCGCGCACGAGCTGCGGTGAGCTACTCGGGAGATCTTCCGGTTGAGCCAGCAGCGTCCACTCGGGCTTCGCCGTGATTTCTACTACAGGCTTGGAAGCTTCAGCATCCCGCAGGATCTTCTCCACCGGTGCCACAAACCGGTAACCCCGGCGCGCAAGCGTCTCCACGAACTTCGGGGCGGATGCCCTATCGCCCAGCGCCTCGCGCAGGCGATTGATGGCTGAGTTCACGCCGTGCTCGAAATCCACGAAGGTGCCCGTTG
The DNA here is from genome assembly GCF_025685575.1 of Granulicella cerasi. Classification (NCBI taxonomy): domain Bacteria; kingdom Pseudomonadati; phylum Acidobacteriota; class Terriglobia; order Terriglobales; family Acidobacteriaceae; genus Granulicella; species Granulicella cerasi. Next base: position 141,107 of record NZ_JAGSYD010000006.1, on the reverse strand, counting down.
GCCAAAGGACGGCGCAGAGATCCTCGCGCGTCACCAGCTCGCCCGGTCGCTCCAGCAGCAGTTGCAGGACCTGCAAGGGCTGCACATGAATCCGCACCCGCATCCCACGATGCCGCAGTTCTCCGGTCGCTGCATCCAGCTCAAAATCGCCGAAACGATAGAGCGGTGCGGCCGGGTTGGGCGTGGGCTGGGAACTCATGGCTCGCGCCAGTGTACCGAACTCGCCGCGAGAAGGCTCATCACACGCCACTAAGGCCCCCCGGTAAACCTCACAATTCAGACCACTTCCGCCGTGAGATTCGTTTGAGGTGAGTTTGAGCCTCTTTCCATTGCCGCGCTCGCGAGCGGCGGCCACACTCAGGAACCATGAAGCCGATCTTCTCGTTCCTTCTTTTGATGTGCGTGGCCGTCCTCACCTGCGGCATCGCCCAGGCTGAGGTTCCCAGCCGAGCCAACAACGATGCCTTCGACCGCTATGCGGCAGAGGTGGAAGCTCGCCTTCCTCGCCAGAAGGCCGCCTTCGCGAGCGTCCACGAAGGCCAGCCAACGCTCCGGCGGATGACGCCGGATCTGCCGCCGCCAGACCTCCGAGGCGCAATGCTGCATCACTGGCAGGGCGACTTCTTCCTGCCGGGAGGGCGTGCCGATGAGCTGCAGGCGCTCCTGCGCGACGTGAACCGGTTCCCGCAGCGTTTCGCTCCGCAGGTCGAGCGCGCCACCGCCCTGCCCTCTCCGCCCGGTCACCTGCTCAGCGTGATGCGCCTCCGGCAGCACCACGTGTTGACCGTGGTGCTCGACGGCCACTTCGATACCACTTTCCCCGCACAGGGCTACAGCATTTCGCGCTCCACGCGCGTTGACGAGATCGCTAATGCAGGTACCGCCGGCGAACACAGTTTGAGCGACCGCGAGAACCACGGCTTCCTGTGGCGACAGAACACCTACTGGCTTTGGTGGGAGCGCGACGGCGGTCTGTACGTGCGGCTCGAAACACTCTCGCTCACGCGCGACATCCCGACCGGCCTCGGCTGGGCTGTCCGCCCCTTCGTCGAGAGCATTCCGCGCGAGTCCCTCGCGTTCACCCTGCAGCACGTCGCCGACGCGCTGCGCCACGCCCGCTAAGACGTCCTCGCAGAGCCAGGAGAACACCATGTCCACGACCACAGCCCTTCCTACCTTCGCCCACGCCACGCGCGTCAACCGCTCGCTGACCGCAGCATTGGAGAAACGTACACTCCTCTGGCTCGCGGAGCGCACGCCTGCGTTCGTGAACTCCGACCACCTCACGCTACTCGGCTTCCTCGCTCAAATCTCCGCAGGCGCGAGCTTCGCGATGACGCACTGGGACCGGCGCTTCCTGCTGCTTGTGCCGATCTCCATCGTGCTCAACTGGCTGGGCGACAGCCTCGACGGAACCCTGGCACGCGTGCGACGGCAGGAGCGTCCGCGCTTCGGCTTCTACGCCGATCACGTCGTGGACCTCTTCGGCGCGCTCGCGCTCATGGGCGGCCTTGCGCTGTCGCCGTACGTCCATGCGGTCGTGGCGATGGCGATGCTCATCGGCTTCCTGCTGCTCTCGGCCGAAAGCTTCCTTGCGACCTATACGCTCGGCAAGTTCGAGCTCTCCCACGCACTCTTCGGTCCTACGGAGATCCGCATCCTGCTCTGCTGCGGCGCAGCCGCACTGTGGCACTCGCCAAACGCTCACCTCTTCGGATACAGCTTCCTGCTCTTCGACATCGGGGGCGTCATCGCTTCGTTCTGCATGTTCGCCATGGCTGCCTGGTGCGCGGCAAAACACACCGCGCAGCTCTTTCGCGAGGAGCCGCGGGCATGACACGGCTTGAACGCTGGCTACGCTTCAATGGAGTCGGCATCATGGGTGCCGCGCTGCAACTCTCTTCCGTGGCCCTGCTCCATCGCTTCGCGCCGCGGCATTACATGCTGGAATCGCTACTCGCGCTGGAGATCACGCTGCTTCACAACTTCCTCTGGCATCGCCGGTGGACGTGGCAAAACACGAACGCATCGTGGCCGCAGTCGCTGCTGCGCTTCCACCTTACGAACGGCCTTGTCTCTTGCGTCGGCAACCTCGTGTTGATGCCGATTCTGGTAAGCATCATGCGATGCCCACCAGTCATCGCGGCCGCCATGACGATCATTGCCTGCTCGCTCATCAACTTCGCCGCGAGCGAACGTTGGGTCTTCGCCTCCGCATCTCCGCTCGCGTCGCGAAGGCGCGGCGAAGTATCCTGTTAGCGATCATGCCGACGATTTCAGCAGAGTTCTGGCGCGGCAAACGCGTCTTCCTCACAGGACACACGGGCTTCAAAGGCAGTTGGCTCGCGCTCTGGCTTGCGAGCAAAGGCGCTGTTGTTCGCGGCTATGCGCTCGATCCTTCGACGACGCCGAATCTCTTCACCGATGCGCGCGTCGCGTCGATGATGGAAGACGTGCGCGGAGATATTCGCAACGGCGCACAGCTCGAAGCATCGCTGCAAGCTTTCGCGCCAGAGGTCATCTTTCACCTGGCCGCACAGCCACTCGTGCGCGCAAGCTATGACGATCCCCTGGGCACCTACGAGACCAACGTACTTGGCACGGCTCGCCTGCTCGATGCCGTGCGCCGCACGCCGTCTGTGCGAGCCGTCGTTTCCGTGACGACCGATAAGGTCTACGAAAACCCTGAAACGGCCGAGCCATTCCGCGAAGGTGATCCACTCGGCGGATACGATCCTTACTCCTCGTCGAAGGCATGTGCGGAGATCGTCACCGCCGCTTATCGGCGTAGCTACTTCCCGCTCGACCGTATTCACGAGCATCGGTGTGCCATCGCCACAGCGCGCGCTGGCAATGTCGTCGGCGGCGGCGACTGGTCGCAAGACCGACTGCTTCCTGACCTGATTCGCGGCTTCCTCGCGAGAGAAGCAGTGAACATCCGCCACCCCAATGCTGTGCGCCCCTGGCAGCATGTGTTGGAGCCTCTTGCCGGTTACATAGCGCTTGCAGAGCATCTGCTCTCGGACGAGCGCTCACGTTATGCCACGGCCTTCAACTTCGGCCCCGCAGATGCAGATGCCAAGCCCGTGAGTTGGATCGTTGAGCATATGAGCCAGCGCTGGGGTGAGGGCGCGACGTGGGAACTCGACACAAGCGACCATGTGCATGAAGCGCAATATCTGAAGCTCAATACGGACCGCGCTCGTGATGAACTAGGGTGGCAACCTCACCTGCCACTGGCGAGTGCGCTGGATTGGCTCGTGGACTGGTACAAGGCATGGCAAGCGGGCGAAGATATGCAAGCCTTCACGCTTCGTCAGATCTCCTCCTACGAATCACTCTAAGCCATAAGTAAGGCAGGCCGGACAGATGTCCGGCCTGCCTTACTTGTAAGTTGATTGAGTTAGATCGTTCGTGCCGGACGCTGTTTCGAAGCCGACTTCGCGACGCTCTCCACACTGTCGCTATAGACGCGGATCGCGCGTCCACCGACGATCGCCTTGTCGTGCGTTTCGCTCTCTGCGAACGGATCTGCGATGTTCTCGGTGTCGAGCACCTGCCGCCACGGCGACTTGCTCGGAGGATCAGGCAGCGTATACTCCACGCCCTGGTCCGATGCGTTGAAGATGATCAGGAAGCTGTCATCGACGATCTTCTGTCCATCTTCATCCATCTGGTTGAGCGTCTTGCCGTTGAACATCACGGCCACGGACTTGGACCACGGCTCGTTCCACACCTCTTCCGAAAGCTCGTTACCGTCGGTGCCGAACCAGGTCACATCGCGCACCACGGACCCACGAATCTGCGAGTCCTGGAAGAATTTGCGGCGATGCAGGTTCGGATGGTCCTTGCGCAGTTGAATCAGCTGCGCCGTGAAGTCGTGAAGACGCTTGCGCGGCTCGTCGAGGTTCCAGTCGTACCAGGTGAGTTCATTGTCCTGGCAGTAGCAGTTGTTGTTGCCCATCTGCGAACGCGCAAACTCATCACCACCGGCGATCATCGGAACGCCCTGACTCAGCAGCAGCGTCGTCAGGAAGTTGCGCGTCTGACGCTCACGCAAATTGTTCACATTCTCGTCGTCGGTCGGGCCTTCCGCGCCCATATTCCAACTGTCGTTGTTGTCCGCGCCGTCGGTGTTGTTATCGCCGTTGGCTTCGTTGTGCTTCTCGTTATAGCTGACGAGATCGCACAGCGTGAAACCATCGTGCGCCGTGATGAAGTTGATCGATGCCGAAGGCTTGCGGCCGTCGCCTTGATACAGATCGCTCGAGCCACAGATGCGGTAAGCGAAGTCTGACAACACACCGTTGTCGCCCTTCCAGAAGCGACGGACGGTGTCGCGATACTTACCGTTCCACTCCGCCCAAAGCACGGGGAAGTTGCCCACCTGGTAGCCGCCCTCACCAACATCCCAAGGCTCAGCGATCAGCTTCACGTCGGCCAGCGTCGGGTCCTGATGAATCGTATCGAAGAACGCGCCGAGCTTGTTCACGTCGTGCAGCTCGCGAGCGAGCGTTGATGCGAGATCAAAGCGGAAGCCGTCGACGTGCATCTCGGTCACCCAATAGCGCAGCGAATCCATCAAAAGCTTCAGCACCTGCGGGTGGTACACGTTCAGCGTGTTACCCGTTCCCGTGTAGTCCATGTAATGCTGCGGGCTGTCCTGCACGGTGCGGTAGTACACCGAATTATCGACACCCTTGAAGGAGAGCATCGGCCCCTTTTCGTTGCCTTCGCAGGTGTGGTTGTACACCACATCGAGAATGACTTCGATGCCCGCGGCGTGCAACGCCTTCACCATCTCTTTGAACTCAACGACCTGCTGGCCGTCGTCGCCGGAGGAACTGTAACGCGCCATCGGAGCGAAGTAGCCCAGCGTGTTGTAGCCCCAGTAGTCATGCAGACCGCGATCGGCAAGATGGCCTTCATCGATGAAGTGATGCACAGGCAGCAACTCCACCGCCGTGACGCCAAGCTTTCTCAGGTACGCGATGCTCGACTCATGCGCAAGGCCTGCATAAGTACCGCGGAGCTTTTCGGGGATATCAGGATTGCGCTTGGAGAATCCACGCACATGCATCTCGTAGATGATCGATTCCGCGATCGGCGTCTCGGGCGGGCAATCATTGCCCCAGTCGAAATGGCCATCGACCACGACAGACTTCGGCGTATACGCGGCCGAATCCTGCTCGTCCTTCTTCATGTCGTCGCCGCTCATCACGTCGTACGGATAGATCGGGCCCTTATGGTCGGGCTCGCCGGCGATCGCCTCGGCGTAGGGGTCGACCAACAGCTTCGCCGGATTGAACCGATGGCCGTTCGCCGGATCCCACGGTCCATCCACGCGGTAACCATAACGCTGGCCCGGCTTAATGTCCTTCACCAAGCCATGCCACACGAAGGCGGTCGTCTCTTTGAGATCGACGCAATCGGTCTGCTTACCGTCGTCGTCGAAAAAGCAGACGGTGACGCGGGTGGCGTTCTCGGAGTAGATGGCAAAGTTGGTGCCCTGCGAAGTCACGGTCGCGCCCAACGGATGGGGCTTACCTGGAAGAAGCTTGCGTTCCATAGTGGCGGTATCTTTCTCGTCTGAAGTGCTTTCAAAGAGGTAGATGCACGCTGGGCTGCGGAAAGCTGTATCGAACGCGTACGCTATTCGACCGTGAGTTGAACCGTCGCGCTGTGCGTCACGATCGCACCCGCCAGATTCGTCCCGGTTCCTGTCACCGTAATCGCGTACTGCTTCGTCTTGAGCGAGCTGTCCGGCACCGTTCGCGCTCCGCACCCTGCAAGACCGATCAGCAACGACGCGAAGGCCACTCGGCGGTAGCGGCGGCGGAGCGAAAGCGCTCCCAGCGGAAGGAAAATGGCGTACCAGAGCCCTGAGCTAAGTAAGCTTTGAGCAAGGAGCTTGTCCGTGGGGAAAGACATCACCGTGGTGGCTCCGCCAGCTCCCGGCACGACCTGCGGAGGAGCGAAGGTCACGGTCACACCGCTCGGCAGCCCACTTGCGCTCAGCGCGACCGCTCCGCTGAAGACTCCGCTGATCGAGGTCAACCCTAAGGTGTAATTCGCGACGGAACCAACGGGGAGCGTCTGGTTCGCGCTCCCGCTCGTCGCGATCGAGAAATCCGGTTGCAAGTTGACGATCGCAGTTTGTGCGGTAGACGCGCTTGCCGAGAAGTTCGCATCGCCGCCGTAACTCGCGACGAGCGAATGCGAACCTGCTGCGGCGTTCAGCCAGACCGCGACAGCACTCCCGCCGCTGAGTTGCGCTTGCGCAACGACGCTTCCCGCGTCGAGAAAGCTCACCGCACCTGTCGGTGTTCCCTGCGCGGCCGCTACCTGTGCGCGCAGCGTCATCGGCATCCCGGCGTAGCTGCTTGCAATGCTCGACAGTGTCGTGGTGGTCGCGGCGGGCTGGCCGACGATCGTAAGCGTGACAACGCTGCTGGTCGCGGCGGGGTTGAACCCGTCGCCGAGATACTGCGCAGTCAGCGAGTGCGCCCCCGGCGTCAGTGAAGTTAGAGAAAAGGACGCGGCTCCGCTTGAATTCAGATTTGCTGTGGCGATCAGCGAGGCTCCGTCGAGCAACTGCACGACTCCCCGCGGCGTGGCCGCTTGTCCAGTGATAGCCACACTCGCAGTAGCGGCAGTCGCCGTGAGCGCTACCTGCGAATTCCTTCCTGCGCTCATCGCAGCTGCATGATAGACGTCGCCGTCCCCTAGCAAGGCGCGAATCACACGGTTCGACGAGTCCGCGAAGGCAAGCGCTCCATACGGCGAGGCCGCGACGCCGCGCATGTTGTTCGCTGCGGCTGCATTCGCAACGGCTCCGTCCGTTGCCGCGCCTTGTGTTCCGCTCGCCGCCACGGTGGTGATGATGCCCTGCGCAGAGATCTGTCGCAAACGCTGATTGTTGGCGTCCGCAAAAACGATGCTGCCATCGCTCAGCGCGAGCACACCTCGCGGCAATGACAACTCTGCCGCTGCGGCTGCGCCACCATCGCCTGAATAACCGCGCACACCCGTGCCCGCGAGGGTTGTGATCGTGCCATCCGTCGCGACGATCCGTAGACGATGATTGCGAGAGTCCGCGATCACCACGCGGCCGTCGCTTAACGCCGCCACACCTTCCGGGCCATCCAGCAATGCCGATACCGCCGGGCCGCCATCGCCGCCGAAGCCTTGTGCACCGACGCCGGCAAAGGTAGTGATAATGCCGCCCGGCGCGATCTTTCGCACGCGCTGATTGCCTGCATCGGAGACCAATAGGCTTCCATCAGACAGCACGGTTAGCCCCACGGGCGTGCGCAACTGCGCGCTCGCGGCTGCGCCACCATCGCCGCTGAAACCGCGAACTCCCGTACCCGCAATCGTCTGGATGGTGCCATTCGTGCTGATGGAGCGAACGCGCGCGTTGCCGGTGTCCGCGACGTAGACGATGCCCGCGCGGTCTACCGCAATCGCCTGCGGAGCATTCAGCAGCGCAGCCGTTGCCACGCCGCCATCGCCTGCAAAGCCCTGCTCCCCCGTACCCGCCAGCACCAGCAGCGCGCCGCCGACCGTTTGCTCAAGCACCTGGTTGCGCGCCATGTCGGCGATGTAGAGGTTGCCCGCCGCATCATAGGCGATGCCCGCAGGCTTCAGTGCCAGCGGAGCGATCTGCGCACGCACGCGCACACACGTCGCCAGGCACACAACGAGCATCAACACGCATCGGCGAAGCCATGCGGCAGCGAGCAGCAAACGGAATCCTCCTCAGCAAGTTTTGCGGATTCTGTTCAACAGCATATCGCTAAAGTTGTGCGCTTACTCTCCGCGACGCAGCCGATCGACCTCAGCGAGCCGTTGCGCCAGCAGCTTCTCGCGGCCTTCGTTCGTGGGCTCGTAGTAGCGACGGCCGATCAGCGACTCCGGCAGGCACTCCATCGCCGCAACCTTGCCCTCAAGATCGTGCGCGTACTGGTAGCCCTTCCCGTAATCCAGCTCCTTCATCAGCCGCGTTGGAGCGTTGCGAATATGCAGTGGCACAGGCTCTGCGGGGCGGCTGTCGATGTCCGCCAACACCTCGCCCCAGCCCTTGTAAACCGCGTTCGACTTCGGCGCCAGCGCAAGGTAGACCACCGCCTGTGCAATCGCGAGTTCCCCTTCGGGCGAGCCGAGGAAGTGCATCGCATCGCGCGCGCTCAGGCAGAGGTTCAGCGCCTCCGGCGCAGCGAGGCCGATGTCTTCTACGGCCATACGCACTACGCGACGCGCCACGTACGTCGGGTCCTCGCCACCACGCAGCATGCGGCCCAGCCAATACATCGCCGCATCGGGATCGGAGTTGCGTACGCTCTTGTGCAACGCCGAGATAAGGTCGTAGTGTTGCTCGCCCTTCTTGTCGTAGAGCAGCACCCGCTGCTGCAATGCCTCTCCTACAAGCTCGCGCGTCAACACACTCTCGCCGCGACCGGTCGCCAGCTTTGCCGCCACTTCCAGCGCGTTCAGTGAGTTCCGCGCATCGCCTGAGCTATAGCTTGCGATCATCTCCAGCGCATTATCGTTTGCCGTCAGCGCCAGCGCGCCAAGGCCACGCTCCGTATTCTCAAGCGCTCGCCGCAACAGCGCAAGCACCTCATCCTGCTCGAGCGCACGCAACGTATACACGCGGCAACGGCTGATGAGCGCAGCATTGATCTCAAAGGAAGGATTCTCTGTCGTTGCACCGATCAGGCGAATCGTGCCCTTCTCGACATACGGCAGAAACGCGTCCTGCTGTGCCTTGTTGAAGCGGTGAATCTCGTCCACGAACAAGATCGTGCGAGAGCCGAACTGCGCAGCTTTCTCCGCATCGACCATCACGGCTTTGATCTCCTTGATGCCGCTCAACACCGCAGAGAACTCGATGAAGCTCGCCGAAGTCTCGCGCGCGATGATCTTCGCCAGGGTCGTCTTGCCTACACCCGGTGGCCCCCAGAAGATCAGCGAGGCCGAGTCGTCATTCTCTATCTGCAGGCGTAGCGGCTTGCCCGGCCCCAGCAGATGCGTCTGCCCGAAGAACTCGTCGAGTGAACGTGGTCGCATACGCTCGGCCAGCGGCGCGGTGCGAACCGGCTCATCGCTTGCAGGTAGTCCTGTCGAAAAAAGCCCCATTACAGCGCTCCCCGCTGGCGCATCGCCTCATAGAGAAGCACCGATCCAGCCACCCCGGCGTTCAGGCTCTCCACCGCGCATGGAATCCATACACGTCCCGTCGCCATCGACAGCGCTTCGCTCGAAAGCCCTGCTCCTTCGTTGCCGATCATGATCGCCACCGGCTTTATCCACTTCGTCTCGAGTACCGACTGCGCGCGCTCGCTCTGTGCCACTGCCGCGAATGCCTGCACGCCTTCACGCTCTACGCGCTTGCGAATCTCGGGCAGGATCATCCGCTCCATGGGAATGCGGAAGACGCTGCCTGCCGACGATCGAATCACCTTGGGGCTCCACGGATTGACGGTCGCCAGGGTAGCCAGCACGCGACCTCCACCAAAAGCGTCGACAGAGCGCAGCAACGTACCCAGGTTCCCGGGGTCCTGCAGGTCTTCGACGATCAACGCCACATCGCCGTCGTTCGATGGCAACGGAATCTGCATCGTCGCCGCGATGCCCTGCGGAGAGTGCGTCTCTACGGCACCTGCGAAGACCTCGCGAGAGAGCAGCACCCACTCCGTCGGCTGCAACTCTGCGAGCGCAGGACGCTCCAGCAGATGTTCGCTGCCTTCGCGGACGAAGACTGTTTCCAGCGCGATGCCGGAGCGGTGTGCCTCCGACAGCAGGTGTTCGCCCTCCAGCCCGACGAACTCGCCGGGCTTCGAAGCCTTGCCTTCAAATGCTGCACGCAGGGCTTTCACCCGGCTGTTGGTGCGACTCGTAATGTGCGCTGCCCATTGCATACGCTTCCAAGTTTACGCGCCACCACCAACAGGTAAATGCGATACCCTTCTAGGCAAAGAGGGACAGCACACTTGACCGCCGAAGTTCTCCGCATGGACCGTGAAGAGCCCGAGTCACACCTCGTGGCGCATGTTGTCGAAACGCTGCAAAGAGGCGGCGTTGCTGCCGTCCCCACCGACACGTTTTACGGCCTCGCCGTAGACCCTGTGAACCTTCGCGCGGTGGACCGCATTTACGAACTCAAAACGCGTGCTCGCCACAAGCCGCTCTCTCTGTTGCTCTCAGAAACCTCGCAAAGCTACGAGCTTGCGCGCAACCTCGATGGGGCGTTCGATCGCCTCGCGGAACGCTTCTGGCCCGGTCCGTTGACGCTCGTTGTTCGTGCGGGATCGAAGCTGCCCCTGCGCGTTACCGCGAACACCGGCAACGTCGCGATCCGCGTCCCGGAAGCCCCGATCTGCCGCGCGATCGTCTCCAGGCTCGGCGTGCCGATCACTGCGACGTCGGCGAACCTTGCAGGTCTGCCGGAATGCACCTCGGCGAATTGCGTGCTCGAGCAGTTCGGCGATCTGATTCCGATGATTGTTGATGGCGGCCAGACCGTACGGACGCTGCCCACGACGATCGTCGATCTCTCCGGCGGCGGCAACTCCTGGATGATCCTGCGTGAGGGTGCTATCCCCACGCATGAAATCGCTCTGGCGCTGCAGTAAACAGGCTATTGAACAACACACGCCGCCCGTATCGCGGTGAAGGGCAAGCATTTTCGCAGCGACGCCGCCTGCTGCCGCATCCAACTTTTAGCTGAAGATGAGCACACGACGATCCAACTCAGGCCGCAAGCAAGGCAACGCCGCGAAGCGATTCTTCGTGAGCGTGCTTGTGCTCGTGTTGCTCGGAATCGTCGGCTGGTTCCTCTGGCTCTACGGGCAGATCAACGACACCGCACAGATCGACAACGCGCAACAGGCCGACGCGATCGCTGTCTTCGGGGCGGCGGAGTATGGCGGCCGGCCCTCACCCGTGCTGCACGCGCGCCTCGATAAAGCCGTACTGCTCTACAACAAGAACATCGCGCCTTACGTCATCACCCTCGGCGGCGGCCAGGACAAAGACTCCGGCAAGACCGAGGGCGGCGTCGGTCGCGATTATCTGCTCGCGAACGGCATCCCCTACGACCACATCATCCCGGAGACGCGCTCCATCGACACCGAGCAGCAGGTGCAGTTGCTCGCCGACATCGCGCACAAGAACCACTTCAACAGCATCGTCGTCGTCTCCGACGGCACGCATCTCTTTCGCATCGCGCTGCTATGCCGTCGCGCAGGTCTGAAGGTCTACACCTCGCCGCGAGCCACCGTGGGCCGCATCGACACCATCGACTCCGCGCAGCGCATGTGGCACGAGATGCTCAGCTATACCTTCCTGCGCACCAACCTGCATGTGAGCTGGATGCACCGCTGGCTCGAAGGCAAGCTCAACTAGCTACACTTCGACCATGCCACCCATCAAGGGATCGGTGAAGCTGCTTTTGCCCGTATCGACGTGCCCCGCATAGTGAACGGCCATCTCCGAGTCCACCGACTTCACGGTGAAGTCGTACCAGCCATGCGACTTGGACGACGTGATCGTCAAGGTAGCCGACTGACCGACATCGATCTGCTTACTCTGCGTGCCCTGGCCATAGGAATGATCCACGACCGTAACCGTCACAGGCTTCGTCGAGGTGTTCTTCACCTTCGCATGAACGTTCCCCGTCAGGCCGGTGGCATTTTCATACGCACAAGCGACCGACATCGGTGACACCTCCGCGACGTTCCCGCGGAAGCTGCGATAAAAACCATTCGGGCCGTGCACGTCGATCTCATATCGACCGTCCTTGAACGCCTTCAGCGGATAGTTCTCCCGCAGCGTATCGCCAGCGCGCACAGCGTAGGACGCAACGAACATATTCTGGTTCTTGTCACCATGCGCCGCCACACCGCTGTTCATGCTCGTATTGCGCAGATAAACGTTGAACGGCACACCTGCGCTTCTCGCTCCATGCTGCGTGTTTCCTGCTCGCATCGCCACCGAGAACACCTTATGCTCCGCGTTGATTGAGCCTTCGCAATACATCTCATACGGCAGCGCGCATGCGTTGCGGATTCCCTTCTCCTGCGCGGCCGCTCCGGGCATCTTGTGTCGATCGGCGTTGTACGCAGCCATCTGCTCTGCAGTGAGCTTCTGGAAGTTCGACGGAATCTCCTTATAACGCGCCTTCTCGATGCCTTCAACAAACTTGTCGCGATCGAGGAATGGGAGCTGCGCCACTGAGTGGTCCGCCGGACGGAAGACCGAGGTCAGATCACCGCAGATCGCGCGGCGATACTCACTGACATTCGTCTCCTTCACCGTCTTGCCCGTCTTCGCTTCGACAAATGCCTCAAGGAACTGGATCACCGACGTCGTATCGCAAACCTCAGAGTTCACCCAACCACCGCGGCTCCAAGGCGAAGCCACGATCATCGGCACGCGGAAGCCAAGCCCGATCGGCCCACTGCGGGCGTCCTTCGGCTTCACCCCCTGCGCGATCTCGTCCGTGTGATACGTGTACTCCAGCGCTGTATCGATGCCTTCCGATGCGCGCCCCGTTCCGCGATTGCCCGGTTCGGCAGCGGTAAAGGAAGGAGCATGGTCGAAGTATCCGTCATTCTCGTCATAGAGCAGGATGAAGATCGTCTTCTTCCACACCTCGGGGTTCTTCGTGAGGATGTCCACCGCCTCCGACAAGAACCACGCGCCATACCAGGGGTGAGAAGGATGATCGCTGAACTTGCCCGGCGGCACGAGCCACGAGACCATCGGCAGAGTGCCTTCATTCACGTCCTTGCGGAACTGATAGAGTACGTCTCCCTTCGGTACATCCATCTTGATCTTGCGATCGCCGTCCTCGAAGTGAAGCGTCTCCAGCGAGTGATAGTGCTCATCGCCTGCGTTCGTTGTGAACGCGCGCATGTGAAGTTCCTGCTCGGTCGCCGAGAGATTCGACAGCGATCCTCCATGCTCCAAGAGAGCTTGCAGGGCCTGGAGATGCGCCTGCTTCTGCTCGATCTCGGCCTTTAGATCGTCCTTCATCGTGGGGTCGACATTCTTCTGCTGCAGCGCGGCGATCTCCTGCTGAGTGTCAGCGATATTCTTCTGCAGCTTCTTCGTGCTCGCGTTCGACAGGTTCACGTTGTACGCGGCGAAGTGCTCGAGCACGTTGCCGACGTTACCGAGCCAGTCATGGCCGCCCTCTTCAAAGGTGGCCACGTTGATCTCATTCTGATAGCAGTTCCAGTTCACCCCTGCCTCGGTGAGGCGCTCAGGAAATGTCTTCCACTTCAGGTGTCCGCTGCTGAACTCGGGGTTACGCATGTACACCGCCGAGGTCGCCTTCTGCTCATCGCGCACCGTACCGGTCCACAGCAGCGAACGGTTCGGCGTCGTGCTTGTCATGGCCCCGCAGTAGTGCTGATCGCAAACGGTGAACGCATCGGCCAGGGCGTAGTAGAAAGGAATGTCCTCACGCGTGTAGTGCCCCATCGTGATCGGCACGTCACGGTAGTCAGCGTTGCTCGAACGCTTTGCATCGATCCACGCATTGTGATGACCGTGGTTCCACGCATCCACCTGGCTGTTGCGCGAGTGCGGGATCGATCCCATCCACGTGATCTTCGTGTCCTTGATATCGAGCCGCCAGGGCATGTACGTCTCGCCCGTCAGGCTTGTCTGCAGAAACACGGACTGCCCATTTGCCTGGCGCGTTGCGCGCGGATCGTTGAATCCACGCACGCCCTGCAGCGTCCCCAGCGCGTGATCGAACGAGCGATTCTCCTGCATGAGGATGACGACGTGCTCGGCGGCTTTCCATGTGGTGCCCGGATCAGGCGCAATCGCGAAAGCCTTCTGCACCGCCAGCGGCACACCTGCTGCGAAGCCCGTTGCACCTGCCAGCATGCTGGCCTTCTTCAGAAAATCACGCCTTGTCTGCACCGCAATCACCTTCGCCCATCAGCGAGAATCGAATTTCACCTAAGCGTAACGCGGCAAAGTTACGAGACCGTGAAGCACTCCATCGTGCGCAAACAACAAGGCCCGCCAAAACGCGGCGGGCCTTGTTGTTTACGGGTGTCAGACTACGCGTCCGAGGTTACGGAGGTCGATGCGGGCTCCTCCGTCGGCATGCACTGCTCATCCGCCAGATGCAGCCACTTGTCCAACAGGTTGATGCCCCACTCGATCTCTTCCTTCGTCACGATAAGCGGCGGAGCGATCACGAAGTGCGATACCCACGCCTGAATCGTCATACCTTCGGCGAGGCACTTACCCGCGATCTGATCGACCAGCAACGCCTTGCCCGAGATCTTGTCCGCGTAGGTGTTGAACGGTTCCTTCGTCTTCTGGTTCTTCACCAGATCGACCGCCCAGAACAATCCATGACCACGAATCTCACCGATCGACGGATGCTTCGCCTTCAGCGCGACGAGCTTCTCGTGCACAAACGGCTCCAACTCCTTCGCACGCTCAACCAGCTTCAGACGCTTCATCTCGTTGATCGTCGCCACCGCCGGCAGCAGCGTCATCGGATGCGCTTCATACGTGTGGCCGTGCGCGAAGTAGTTGTCCTGGAAGAAGTCGCCAATCTTCTCACTCGTCGCGCAAAGGCCGAGCGGCACATACGCGCTCGTAATGCCCTTCGCGGTCGTGAGAATGTCCGGCGTTACACCCCACAGGTCCATGGCAAACCACTCACCCGTGCGGCCCCAGCCCGCCATCACTTCGTCAGCGATCAGCAACACGCCGTTCTCGTCGCAGATCTTGCGCAGCTTCTGCATGTAGCCCTTCGGCGGAACGATCACGCCGTTTGTACCGACGATTGGCTCCACCAATACCGCAGCGACATCGCTCTCGTTGCGGATCATATGCTCGATGTAGTCAGCACACGCAAGACCGCAATCCGGGTACGAGTGCTTCAGCGGGCACTTGTAGCAATGCGCTTCCGGCGCAAAGATCACGCCCTGCGCCTTGCCACGTGGTTCCATCGGCCAACGGCGCGGATCGCCCGTTGCTGCAATCGAGCTGGAGGTTGAGCCGTGGTACGAACGGTAGCGCGAGATGATCTTCGTCTTGCCCGTGTACATGCGAGCGATCTTGAACGCCGCTTCATTGGCGTCCGTTCCGCTCGTGGTGAAGAAGAACTTGTTGATGCCCTTCGGCAGCACTTCGAGCAGCAGCTTCGACAGCTCAGCACGCGCGTTCGTTGCATAGCCCGGCATCGCATAGGCCAGATCCTCAGCTTGCTTTTTGATCGAGTCGATGACGACCTGGTTCTTGTGGCCGAGGTTCGAGCACATCAGCTGCGACGAGAAGTCGAGGTAGCGCTTGCCATTCGCGTCGATCAGGTAGCAGCCTTCGGCGTCGACGATATGCATCGGCGACCAGCCCTTTTGGTAGCGCCAGGTGCCGTAGTTGGTGTCCTTGGTGATCTGCACGACTTCTTCAGAAGTCATCGGGTTGCCAAACGGCAAAGAAGTTGAACTCATAGCAGTTGCCTTTCGTTACGAAACAACAGCCGATCGCCGCACGCGGTGACCGAGCATCATCACAAAGTAAAGCGCGCCCGAGAGGAAGAACCCGACGAACCACGCATAGTCATAGAGAAACGAAACTAAAGGCATCACGCGCCCGACGAGCGCAGCCGCGACACCCACCACGAGCGAAATCATCGCCGCAGGATTGATGCCCTTGCTGTATTCGTACATGCCGCCGCGGCGATAGAGCGAATACGTATCGAGCTGCGTGCCACGCACAAGGAAGTAGTCCGCAACCATGATGCCTGCCACCGGGCCAAGCAGTCCCGAGTAGCCCACCAGCCAGCCAAAGACATACGAACCGAAGCTTGCCATCAGCTTCCACGGCATCATCGCAAGGCCGAGGAAGCCAGTGATCAAGCCACCGGTGCGGAAGCTGATCACGCTCGGCGCAAGATTCGAGATATCGTTCGACGGTCCTACTACATTCGCACCGATGTTCACGTTGAGCGTCGCGATCAAGAGCGCGACGAGACCGAGGAACGCAAGGAACGGCTGATGGAATTCGCCAAGAAGTTCAACCGGGCTCCAGATTGGTCGACCAAACACTATGGTCGATGCGGACGTGCACGCGATGCCGATGAACGAGTACAGCACCATCGCCACCGGTAGACCGAACGCCTGCCCCACGAGCTGCGATTCCTGGTTCTTCGCATAGCGCGTGAAGTCGGGGATGTTCAGCGAAAGCGTTGCCCAATAACCCACCATCGCCGTCAAGGACGGGAAGAAGAAGTGCCAGAACGCGCTGTGCGTGGCGAAGTGGCTCGGCGCAGAGAGCATCGGCCCGAAGCCGCCGGCCTTATGCAGCATGAAGAACAACAGCAGCCCGCTCATGATGAGCATGAACGGCGCTGAGAAGCTCTGCAGGAAGCGGATCGATTCCACGCCACGCCAGATCACGAACATGTTCAGCGCCCAGAAGCCGAGGAAGCAAACCCACGTCACCACAGGCGAGCCCGTCGTCGATGGCGCAAGCACCGCCACCATCTGCGCGATGGCTTGGCCTCCGATCCACGACTGAATGCCGAACCAACCGCAGGCTACAATCGCGCGCAGAATCGCAGGAATATTCGCGCCCATCGGCCCAAAGCTCGCACGCACAAACACGGGGAAAGGTATGCCGTACTTCGCGCCCGCGTGTGCGTTCAGCAACATCGGAATCAGCACGATCACATTGCCCAGCAGGATCGTCAGTACCGCCTGCTTCCAGTTCATGCCGCCCGCGATCAGCGAGCTGGCCAGCATGTACGTGGTGACCTCCATCGACATGGAGAACCACAGCGCAAGGTAGTTGTACGTCGTCCACGTTCGACGAATCGGCTCTGTCGGCGCGAGATCGTCGTTGTACAGACGTGGGTCCGGTGCGGACTCGAAACCTTCACGGCGATGCGGCGTTGCGGGGTCGGATACGATCAAGCAGCAAATCCTCCGGCATTACATTCGCGCTTCACAAAGCGCCCACGGCCCGTCGCGCCGAGGAACTTGCCCGGCTGCGTTTGATTGTCCACCACCATCTCGCCGCGCGAGAAGACCTTGGCCGCGTTGCCCTTGATCTTCCAGCCTTCAAACATGCTGTAGTCCGTGGCCATGCACTGCGTCGCGGCCTGAATCGTGTACTCCGCGTTCGGGTCCCACAGCACGATGTCCGCATCCAGCCCTTCGGCGATGCTTCCCTTCTTCGCGCCCATGCCGAAGATCTTCGCAGGGTTTGTGCAGCTCAGCTCCACAAACTGCTCCTGCGTGATGCGCCCGCTGTTCACGCCGAAGTGCCAGAGGATCTGCATGCGGTTCTCAACACCCGGGCCGCCGTTCGGAATCTTGCGGAAGTCATCTTTGCCAAGCGCCTTTTGCTCCATCGTGAACGGGCAATGATCGGTCGACACCACCTTGATCGAGCCATCTTGCAACGCATTCCAAAGCGGCTCCTGATGCCACTTCTCACGCAGCGGCGGCGTGAAGACAAACTTCGCTTCATCCCAACTCTTGCCCGGCATCTGATCGTCGATCGACAGCACGAGATACTGCGTGCAGGTCTCCGCCAACGCCTTCGCGCCGCGCGCCTGCATGTGCTTCAACGCGTCGAGCGCAAACTCATTCGACAGATGCACGATGTACACCGCGGCGCCCGTCATATCAGCAAGCGCTATAGCTCGATGCGTCGCTTCCGCCTCGGCCTTCGGGTCGCGGCTGAGCGCGTGGAAGTGCGGAGCCGTCTTACCCTCCGCCGCCATGCGCGCGACCACCACATCAATCGCGCTGCCATTCTCCGCATGAATCAGGCACAACGCATCAAGCGCCGCAGCCTTCTCCATCACGCGAAACATCAACTCATCGTTGATCATCAGCACGTTCGGATACGCCATGAAGAGCTTGAAGCTGGAGATGCCAAACTTCGTCATCTCCTCCATCTCCTTCAACGTCTCCGCGCCGCCCTCGCCGTGCAGGTTCGTCACGGCCATGTGCAGCGAAAAGTCCACGCACGCCTTGCCATCAGACTTCTTCAACCAAGTTTGCAATGCTTCGTTCAACGTGCCGCTCTGGTTCTGCAACGCGAAGTCGATCACGGTCGTCGTGCCACCAACGGCCGCCGCCTGCGTGCCGGTGGTGTAATCGTCCGCCGAAGTCGTACCACCGAACGGCATGTCAAGATGCGTATGCACGTCGATGCCGCCTGGCATCACCAGCAAGCCAGTCGCATCCACAACCGTATGCCCCGCCTCGCTCAAGCCCGCGCCGACCGCAGCGATACTCTCGCCTTCCATCAGCACATCCAGCCGCGCGGATTGCTCCGCGCTCACAACGGTTCCGTTCTTGATCAGTGTTCCCATACGTCTTTCTACACCTTCACAAACACCGCGAGGACCAGGCAAATGCCAAGCCCTCGCGGATGATTACAAATTCGGGTTGAAGTCATTCGGCCCATGCACGCCATCCGGCACGTATCCCGCCGCCACACGTTCGGCCCACGTGATCGGCTCAGGAGCCTTATCCTGCCGCTCCATCGTGATGCAATCCGGCACCGGGCACACCAGCGAGCATAGGTTGCAACCCACGCAGTGGTGCTCGTCCACGCGCGGAATGCGCGAGAGCGGCGTGCGATACGGTCCATCGAGACCAGGGCCATCCAGATCGAGCTTTGGAATCGGCGTCGTTGAAACCTTGCGAAGGCTCTCCGCAAACACCTGGTCCGGAGTCTCGTACGTACGCGGTCCATCGCCCACGCGGTCGAGATGAATGCACTGATGCGCGCCATCCCAGCACGCCGTGTAGCAGAGCTGGCAGCCGATGCACTTGTCCTCGTGGATGTGCGCGACCACGTGATAGTTCATGTTGAGGTTCTTCCAATCATCGACACGCGGCAGGCTCGCGCCGCGGAAGTCGTCGATCGTCTCGTACCCCTTCTTGCTCATCCAGTTCAGCAGGCCGTCGGCCATGTCTTCCACGATCCGATAGCCGTAGTGCATCGCCGCCGTGCAGACCTGCACGTTGCCGGCGCCGAGCAGAATGAACTCCGCCGCATCCTGCCAGGTGCCGATGCCGCCGATGCCTGAAAGCGGGAGCGCCGCATTCGGATCGCTCATCACCTGCTGCACCATGTTCAGCGCGATCGGCTTCACCGCCGGTCCGCAGTACCCGCCATGCGAGCTCTTGCCATCCACCTTCGGGCGCGGCTCCAGCGTATCTAGGTCGATGCCCGTAATCGAGTTGATCGTGTTGATCGCGCTCAACGCATCCGCACCCGCAGCCTTCGCCGCACGAGCAGGCACGCGAATGTCCGAGATGTTCGGCGTCAGCTTCACGATCACCGGCGTACGCGCGACTTCCTTCACCCACTCGGTGATCTGCGCGCAGTACTCCGGCACCTGCCCTACAGCAGAGCCCATGCCACGCTCGCTCATACCGTGCGGGCAGCCAAAGTTCAATTCAAGTCCATCGCAGCCCGTGTCTTCAGCGCGCTTCACCATCTCGTGCCACGCTTCGCGCTTGGACTCCACCATCAGCGACGCGATCACCTGATGCTTCGGATAGCGGCGCTTCACCTCCGCCATCTCGCGCAGGTTCAGCTCCGTCGGGCGGTCGCTGATGAGCTCAATGTTGTTGAAGCCCACCATCTTCTGTCCGTTCAGGTCCATCGACGAGTAGCGCGAGCTGACGTTCGTCACCGGTGCGCCGATCGTCTTCCACACCGCGCCGCCCCAGCCCGCGTCGAACGCACGCATGATCTGCTCGCCGCAATTCGTCGGCGGCGCGCTGGCGAGCCAGAAAGGATTGAGGCACTTGATGCCAGCGAAAGTTGTTTCAAGAGTCGGCATTAGTACAGCACCTCCGCGGTGATGGCCCACGGCGTTGCCGCGAATGTTGAATGATTGATGCGAGCTTCGCCCGACTGCAGATACGCTGCGATGCCCACGCCCGCACGCTTGCCATCGGCCACGGCATCGACGACTTCGCGACCGCCGTTCGTGCAATCGCCGCCCGCAAAATACTTCGGGTTCGTCGTCTGCCCTGTCGCGCGATCGATCACGATACGACCGCGTTCGAGCTTCACCTTGGCGGCATCGCCACCGAGGAAGTCTGAGTGTGTCGCCTGTCCGATCGCAAGAACGATCTCATCTACCGGCAGCACGAAGGTCTCGCCGGTCGGCACAAGCGAGCCATCAGAGCTCGGCGCGTACTGCGCGAGTTCGAGTCCTTCCACCTTGCCGTCACCGATCACCTTCGTCGGCTGCACATGCCAGAGGAATTTCACGCCCTCCTGCTTGGCGTGCTCGTACTCAAACGCGAACGCGGACATCTGCGCAGGGCCACGGCGATAGACCATGTGGACCTCCCTGGCACCGAGTCGCACCGCAGCGTTCGCAGCATCGATCGCCGTGTTGCCCGCACCAACGACAGCCACGCGCTCCGGCGCCGAGGTCAAGGCTCCGCTCTTGTAATCAGCAATGTAGTTGAGCGCATCGGTGACTCCAGCAAGCGCTTCGCCAGTCACGCCCAGCTTGTGAATCGCACCGAGCCCAATGCCAAGGAACACCGCATCGTACTCAGCTTCCAGCTTCGCGAGCAGTTCCGCATCCACGACGGTGTTGAACTGGAACTCCACACCCAGCTGCGCGAGCAGATCGACCTCTTGCAGCGATGCCCGCAACGTCAACTTGTATTCAGCGATGCCATAGGTGTTCAAACCACCGGGCAACGAACGCGCGTCGTAGATCACCGCTCGAATGCCACGGCGACGAAGCTCAGCCGCGCAGGACAACGATGCAGGACCACCGCCGATGAGCGCAACCGCCTTGCCCGTATCCGCCCCCGGCGTAAACGGCAGCGGCGCTCCGCTTTCGTGGAGCGCTTCCATCGCAAAGCGCTGGAGGCGACCGATCTCAATCGGCTCTTTGTTGTAGCGGTGCATCACGCAAGCGCCTTCGCAGAGCACGTCCACCGGGCAGGCGCGCGAGCAGCTTGCGCCAAGAATGTTTGCGTCGAGGATCGTCTTCGCAGATCCTTCAAGATTGCCCGTGGCAATCTTCTTGATGAACTTCGGCACATCAATGTGCGTAGGACAAGCCTGCATGCACGGAGCGTCGAAGCAGTACAAACATCGATGAGCTTCGACCACTGCGGCCGTGGCATCGAACGGCGGATGAAGATCAGGAAAACGCGCGGCAATCTCTGCCGAAACCGGCGCCTGCGCTGCGAAGCTTTTCGACTCACTCATCGTGAAACAGTTCTCCCGGCTCTCTTGCAACCTGCGGTGGAACGGAAAACAAAAGAGCGAAGCCCTTGGCGCCAAATATGACAACGCCGACCTGAGGGCTCTTCGTGCTAAGTGAAAAACTGATTATCCATCAAACCGTGAAAAACGCAAAGCGCGACGGTTACGGTCGTGATTCCTACCCCAGAAGCCAGGCCATCGTCTTCTCGCTGAGACGGTACATCGCATCCACGGAAAGCTCGATATGCTCGCGCTCCGAGTTCTCCAGCTTGTTGTGCGAGAGTCCGTTGAGCGACTGCACGAACATCATCACCGTGGGTATACCCACGCGCGCGACCTCTGCAGCATCATGCAGCGGCCCCGACGGGAGATGCACGCTTGTACCCACCGTCTCCTTCACGGCGTCATCGCAGAGCTGAATCAACTCCGGGTGAAACGGAATGGGCTCAATCGACCAGATCTTCGACCATTCCACGGTGCAGCGTTCTTCGGCAGCAAAGCGCTCGCTGGCGACCTTCGCCTCGCGAAGCATCTCGGCCAGCACATCCTCATCCAGGTCGCGCATATCGAGCGTCGCTTCGCAACGTCCCACAACAGCCGTCACAATGCCTGGGAACGTCTTCACGCTGCCCATCGTCGCTACCGACTGCGGATGCTTCGCCGCAATCGGACGAATCTCCAGCGCGAGCTTCGCGCAAGCGGCCAGCGCATCCCGACGCACGGCCATCGGCGTCGAGCCCGAGTGCGCTTCCTGGCCGATGAACGTAATCTGCCAACGCTCCACGCCCTTAGTCCCCTGCACTACGCCCAGCGGCTTGCCGAGATCCTCGAGGATCGGCCCCTGCTCAATGTGCAATTCGAGATACGCGCCAAGCCCCTTCTGCTCCGCAGTCGCCTCGTGAATTTTGTCGATATCCAGGCCACAGCAGCTCAGGGCCGTCTCCAGCGAAATACCATCGCGGTCCGTGCGCACGCGGTCCATATCAATCGTGTGGTTGCCCGCAAACGCTGCAGAGCCGAAGAGCGAACGACCGAAGCGCGCGCCCTCTTCATCGGCCCAATCCACAAGCTTTACCGTGCAGGGCGGCTTGCCGTTGAATCGCTTAGCGAGCGCCGTCATTACTTCGAGTCCGCAGATCACACCAAGACAGCCGTCAAGCCAGCCACCGTTCGGTACCGAGTCCAAGTGACTGCCCAACACCAACGCGGTCTCTTCTTCGCCCGGTAGCGTTACCCAGTGATTGCCCGCGGCGTCGTAGTAGTCCTTCAGCGCAGGAGCGTGCTGCTCCTTCAGCTCGTTGAGCTTCTCTTCAAACCACTTGCGCGACTTCAACCACACTGCGGTCCACGCCACACGTTGCGCGCCGTTGTCGTCGCCTGTAAGAGCACGCAGCTCGTCGAGATGCTTCAGTACGGACTTCGGATCCACCATGGTTAGGCTCAGCTCCTTATGCGCGGCGACTCAACTTGTGAAGATTGTTTGCCTATCTTACTCCGAAGTTCTCAGGACGCGGCAAACGAACAACGCGCTCCGAAGAGCGCGCTGCTGTTACAACTCATCATCGTCTGCGACGGCGGCAGGCACGCCACCCTCGCGCCGCAACTTCAGATATCCGCGAATGAACGGCTCCAAATCGCCATCGAGCACCTTGTCCACGTCGCCCACTTCCACGCGCGTCCGAAGGTCCTTGGCCATGCGATATGGCTGCAGCACATACGAACGGATCTGCGAGCCGAAGTTGATCTCGAGCTTCGAGTCTTCTACCTTCTTTGTCGCCGCGCGCTTCTTCTCCATCTCGTACTCATAGAGTCGCGAGCGCAGCATCTTCATGGCCTTCTCTTTGTTCTTGTGCTGCGAACGCTCGTTCTGGCAACCAGCCACGATGCCCGTCGGCAAGTGTGTAATACGCACTGCGGAGTCGGTCGTGTTGACGTGCTGACCGCCCTTGCCGCCGGAGCGGTAGGTGTCGATGCGCAGATCATTCGGCGCAATGTCGATCACGATGGAGTCATCGATTTCGGGCGACACATAAACGCTCGCGAAGCTCGTGTGGCGGCGCTTCGCTGAGTCGAACGGCGAGATGCGTACCAGGCGATGGACACCGGTCTCTCCGCTCAGAAGGCCGAAGGCAAACTCGCCGGTGATCGTGAACGTGGCAGACTTGATGCCCGCTTCGTCGCCGTCCTGGATTTCGTTGATCTCCGTCTTGAAGCCCTGACGCTCAGCCCAGCGCAGATACATGCGCATCAGCATCTCGGCCCAGTCCTGAGACTCCGTTCCACCGGCGCCCGGATGCACAGTCACAATCGCGTTCAGCGGGTCGCTCTCTTCCGAAAGCATCGTGCGCGACTCCATCTGCTCGGCAAACTCGGCCAACGCGGTGATCTCGCGCTGCGCATCCGCTTCCACGGAGTCTTCGCCTTCGCGCATCAGGTCGAAGTAGGCTTCGATATCATCGCTGCGACGCGCCAGCTCGGCATCGTCATTCAACTGCGACTCGAGTCGCTTGCGCTCACGCATCAACGGCTGCGAACGCGCCGCGTCAGCCCACACGCCAGGGTCAGAGATCTGCGTTTCCACCTTCTGCAGTTCGGTTTTCAGGCGGGACGAGTCAAAGATACTCCCGCAGATCACGCACCTTCTCGCGGACCGGGGAGTAAGCAAATTCAAGATCAGTCAACATACGTGGCTAGTGTACTGCTTCCGCCTGCGGAGCGCTTCTGCGCCAACAAAACGCCGCGCAGATCGCCAACGTGACGATCACGCAAAGCCAACCCAGCCAGTCACCGTGCCGTGTGTAAAACGTAGTGCCTGTCACATAGCCGAACGATGCGACCAACGCTCCACGCTGGTGCCTTGGCAAACTCGCGCCCATGCGACCGTAGGGATCGATCACGGTCGTCACGCCCGTATTCGTCGAGCGCAACAGCCAGCGATTGTTCTCGATAGCACGCATACGCGCCATGTCCAGATGCTCCCACGGAGCGCTGGAATCGCCATACCAGCCGTCGTCGGAGAGATTGAGTAGAACGCTTGCGCCGCTCTTCGCCAGTTCGCGAACCTCGGTGCCGAAGATGGACTCGTAGCAGATGAAGACGCCGATCGCCTGCCCGTCGTGATGCAGCAGCGTCTGCTCCGCGCCCGGCGTGAAGGTCCCCACGTTGTCCAGGAGATGACCGGCAAAGAAGAAGAGGTCTTTGTACGGCGTGTACTCGCCAAACGGCACGAGGTGCATCTTGTCGTAACGACCCTGATAGCTGCCGTCGGCGGCAAAGTAGCTTGCTGCGTTGTAGACCTTCGCCAACTCCGGAGCCGCTGCGTTGCGCTGCATCGCAATGGAGTTCGCAATGACCGGCGCATCGGCGCTCTTGGCAAGGCTGCTCAGCGTCTCGCGGAACGCCGGGTCATCGTCGATAAAGTCCGCCGGAGCCTCGGGCCAAGCGATCAGATCAACCTTTCCCGCGGCCGCCAGCGTGCGCTGAGACAGATGCGTCAGGTTGTCGAGAAGCTGCTCTCGCGTTTCACGTGGCCCTGCCTCCGCACCCACCGAGAGATTGTCCTGCAACAACACGGCACGATGTGTCGCGGAGATCGGCTGCGGGTGCCATGTAGCTTCTGCGGCGGTCAGCAGCACAACCAGCACCGCCGTTCCGAGGAAGATCGTGCGCTGCAGCAGTCCAGAGCGCACGCGCCAGCGAGCGAGCCACAGTGCGTTGATCGCGGCAACGAGGAACGACAGCCCCATGACTCCGGTCACCGGCGCAAACCGCGTCAGCGCGAGGTTGTCGATCTGCGTGTACCCGAGCAGGTCCCACGGAAACCCTGTGATGCGTGCGCGTGCCAGCTCCAGCGCAACCCACGCAAACGGAACAGCAAACAACGCTACCTGCACGGAGCCCCGATTTCGTAGCCATCCGATCAACGCTCCGAAGAGTGCATGGTAGAGCCCAAGATAGAGCGCGAAGAGTATCAGGATGACGAAAGCTACCGGCGAAGGTAGCGCACCGTACACATGCATCGTCGGGTAAATCCAATAGCAGTTTCCGAGATACCAGAGCACGCCGCACAGGTAGCCCACACAGGCTGCGCTCTTTGTACTTAGCGGTTTACCATCGCGATCTTTCCCCAGCAACGCGAAAAGTAGCGGGACAAGACAGAACCAGCAGAAGAGTCTCCGCCACAACGGCACAGGGCCTGCGATCGGAAAAGGCAGCCATTGCAACAGCGCAGAAAGCGTTGCAAGCCACCAGGCAGCGAGAGGAACCTTCTTCATCAAGCCGATGCTAACATCCGCGGCGACTATAAAAAGCTATAGAAACCGTTGCTTTGCGCGCAGAGAAGTCTATACATTTAGAGATGGCGGTCATTGATCAAAATGAGCCGGATATAAGAATGAGTCGCACACCAAATGGGGTTCCTCTTTATTCATGGATGTAACTCGAATTTTGTCGGAAATTGATGCAGAGATTTCGCGCCTGCAAGAAGCTCGCGCAGCTCTGGTGGCCATCGGTTCCACCGGTACCGTAGCGGGAACTGCGACTCGTCGTCGTGGACGTCCCAAGGGAAGCACAAACGGCGCGAAGGCAGCAGCACCCTCCGCGCCGCGCCGCAAGCGCAACCTCTCTCCAGAAGGTCGCAAGCGCATCCAGGAAGCAATGAAGCGCCGCTGGGATGCACACCGCGACGGCAAAGGAAAGTCAGCCAAAGCGACCAGGTAACAACAGAAAAGCGCTCGGGATCACCGAGCGCTTTCTTCTTTTCATTCCTCCGAGCTAACGAACCGCAATCACTTCGCGCGTATTGTCCTTGCCCAGCAAGAAGCGACGATCCGCATAGCCATCCAGAAACTGCTCAATCTGACGCGGCTGATAGAGGCCGAGGATCGGGAAATTCCCTGTCGGCACGGTCAACACTTCCGGCTTGTCCGTTACATGGAAGCGCACATACTGCGTGCCAGGACCGTCCATCTTTCCGTGGCTGAAGGCGAGCAAGCGTCCGCCCGGGTGAAGCTTCTTCGCAAGCCGCTCAAACAGCAGCGGCACAGAGCTCGGTGGGAGATAATCAGCCGTGTCCCAGAGCAGTACCGCATCGAACTCCTTGCCGGAGAAATCGAAGTTGGCTTCAGCAAAGCGCTCGTGGTCGAAGACCGTCTTGCCGTCTTCCCCCACCTTCTGCCATTCCGGCTTTGTCGCATCTTCTACAACGTTCGCCATGTAAACGCTGTGCCCTAACGACGTCAGAAAGTTGATGTTCGCCGGCGATGTGTCTCCGAAGTCGAGCACGCGCAGACCTTCGTGGCTCTTCAGGTATTCAAGTGTTTCGCCCCAACCGCGCGAAGCACGCGTAGACGGCGCACTGTTGCCGCCGCCCGCGTCCTTGTTCCGACTGAAAATTCCCATCTAAGCTCTCCGGCTTTGCTTACTCGTCGTCCGACGACGACGAAGCTCCACCCAGATTGCGAACCGCTGCCGCCAGACCTGCCGGCATCTGTCCTGCGGGGCGCGGCGAACCGAACAACGAAGACTCTGACGGAACGCTCTGCTGTGCCACCGGCTCAGGCGCGGGCGAGTAGTGCTCCACCGCCGCCGGCGCTTCAAAGCGAGTCTGCTCCGCCACCGGCGAAGCTTCTGCCGCGGGCGGCGTTACGCGACCGCGGAAGCGGGCTTCATCCTCAATCGAAAAACGCCGCGTGAACGCATCACCCACCACTGAAGCGTTGGCTCGAATCTCGACTCGTTCCGTCGCGCGCAGCGTGCCTTCCACCGTGCCCATCACCACCACATGCTGTCCGCTCACATCGGCGCGCACACGAGCCTCACGGCCGATCGTTATGCGAGCGCCTTCAGCAATGACGCTTCCCTCAAGCTGGCCCTCGATCACAACGTCGCCGGTCGCCACCAGATCTCCACGTAGCTTTGCCGTCGCCGCAATCACCGTTGCAGCCTGTAGATTTGTTCCCGTCACACTTCCTCACCTTCCGTATCCGGCGGCGGGCATACAGCAGCGCGGACAACCGATACAGCCGAACTATAAATCAATTACAGGGACGACTTTCAACACGAAAGCGGCAGCCCCGCGAGTATTGTTTACGTCTAAAGTGTCACACAGGGGTTATCCGCACTTTGTTTCGTATGAACCAACTTTCGAAAAGAAGCTTGCTCGCGTTTGCTCTCGCTTTTGGAGTCAGTAGCTTTTCAGCCGCACAAACGGCTGCACCTTCCGCTCCCACTCCCGTCTCCTGGGTGCAGCAAGCCGCCGCGCACGAGGTCCACATCATCGACGACGACGGCGAGTTTCCGGTTCGCTATCGCGTCCGCCGCATAGACGCCAAGAACGACATTACACGCGAAATCATCGAAAGCCGCGATGGCGCCGTCGCTCGTTTGATCCAGCGCAACGGCGCGCCGCTCACCGCCGAAGAAGATGCCGCCGAACGGGGCCGCCTGCAGGACATCCTCGACGACCCTTCCGCGTTCCTCAAAGCCAAGAAGCGCAATACCACCGCGCGCAACTACGCCATCAACCTCGTGAAGTTGATGCCGCAGGCGATGATCTTCACCTACACGCCCGGTCAGCCGCAGCCGCCCAACGCGCCCGGCCAGCAGATCGTGCTCGACTTCAAGCCGGATCCAAACTTTCATCCGCCCACAACGATCTCAGAGCTGCTCACCGGCCTCGAAGGCCGCATGTGGATCGATCGCCGTACCGGCGTGCTCACGCGCACCGAGGCGCGCGTCATCAAAGGTGTGAACTTCGGTTGGGGCGTGCTCGCGCATATCTATCCCGGCGGCACCGTGGAGTTCGAGCAGGCAGAGGTCGGCAACGGGCGCTGGGTGTACTCGCGGCTGGACGAACACGTCTCCGTGCGCGAACTCATGATTCATACAGCCAACGAAAACAACCGCCTGTCTGCATCAGACCTGCGGTTGCTTCCGAATCCACTTGGCTATCGCGAGGCCATCCAACAGCTCCTCGCGATGTCTCTGCCGAGGTAGCTAAGCCGTCGGGCGGCGCAGCGTCAGCGAACGCACGGTGATCGCATCGATGCGCTCTCGCACGATCTCCCATCCGCGACCCGGTGTGGTCGGCACCACGATCTCGCCCTGCGCCGACACGGTCACTTCAGGCTCGATGATGTCCTGCTTCCAGTAGCGCGCCGAGGCCGACACGTCACCCGGCAGCTTGAAGTTCGGCAGGCTCGACAACGCTACGTTCTGTGCGCGACCGATGCCTGTTTCCAACATGCCGCCGCACCATACCGGCACGCCAAACTCCTCGGCCACATCATGCACCGCAAGCGCTTCGGTGAAGCCGCCCACGCGGCCCACCTTGATGTTGATGATGCGTCCCGAGCCATTCTCGAGCGCTGCACGCGCGTCGCGGCGATTGCGAATGCATTCGTCCAGACAGATCGGCGTCTTCATCTTCTTCTGCAACTGCGCGTGGAAGTAGAAGTCGTCGTACCAGAGCGGCTGCTCGATCATCAGCAGGTTGAAGCGGTCCCAAGCGGCGATGCGATCTGCATCCTCTAGCGTGTACGCCGAGTTCGCATCGCAGCTTAGCCAGATGTCAGGGAAGCGATCGCGCACCATCGCGAAGATCTCCTCATCCCAGCCCGGCTGGCACTTCATCTTGATGCGCTGATAGCCCGCCGCAACTTCCTTCTCTACCGTCGCCAGCTGCTCTTCCCTCGACGGCTGAATGCCGATCGAAACACCGCACGCAATCTTGTCGCGGGTGCCGCCGAGCAGCTTCGCCAGCGAAATCCCCTGACGCAGCGAGTCCAACTCCCAGACCGCGTTCTCGAGAGCCGCCTTCGCCATGCGATGCCCGCGCACCTGCTTCAACACATCCGGTACATCGCGCCCGCTGGATACATCGGCCTTCAACAGGCGCGGTGCCAGTTCGAGTTCAATCGCGGTCCACGCCGTGTCCACGAACTCGTCAGAGAAGTAAGGATGCTCGCCCGCCACGGACTCGCCCCACGCGGTCATGCCTTCGCATTCAATCTCCACGAGCAGCATGCGGCGCATCGTGTGCACGCCAAAGCTCGTGCGGAACGGGTTGACCAACGGCATCTGCACTTCACGCAGGTGAATCTCCTCAATCTTCATCGTGCTTCTCCCTCACTCCAATCGCCCAACAGATACTTGCCATTGCCTTCGGCGTCCACCTCAAAGCCGATCACCGCTTGCCCCTGCGCGAATGCCTGCTCCAGCCCGTTCGCAATCGCCTGCTGCGCCGCTGCAGCCTTTGGCCGCTCGGCATCATGGCTCTTCCACGAGCCGATCTGCGCTGGCACCGTCACAGAGCCCTTCACCACGCCCGCAAACGGCTCCTTCGCCAATGCCTTCGTCACGCGCTCGCTCGTCAGCCACCACTCCGCAATGATGCGGTCGGTCGGCAAGCCACCGTGCAGTGGCGAAACCGAGTCGCCGTAGAAGTTACGCTTGTAACGACGAATCACCGCGCCCAGCTTGGCGATATTCAGGTTGGCGTTCTTGATCTCCAGCGGATCGAAGGTCCACTCCATCAGCTCGATCCCACGCGCCACGGCGTCATCACGCTGCGCCAGCTTCAAACGCCGGCCCACGCCGGCGTTGCGGAACTCCGGCAACACCGCGAGATGATGCGAGTGCAGATACGGCTTGCCGTTGCGAATGCCCGGCAGCGACATCGCATAGCCTGCGAGCACATCACCCGCGTACGCTCCAATCACCTGCCCGCCGATGTGCGACGCCAGCAGAAAGACCTTCTGCGTCACCATCGAAGCCACGTCGTAGCTCCACACCGCGTCCTGCAACTGCACACACTGGTCAAACTCCGCCAACTCCGTCAGCGGACGCACCACAATCTCGCTCAAGCCTTCTCTCCTGCCTTTGCTGCGGCCCACAGGCCTTCCAACTCTGCTACATCCATGCCGTCGAGCGGACCGTTCGCCGCCGCTTCCATCGCCGCAAAACGTCGGCGGAACTTCGCATTCGCCGCTCGCAGCGCGCCTTCGGCATCGAGCTTCAGATGCCGCCCCAGGTTCACCGCCGTGAACATCAGGTCGCCAAACTCTTCTTCCACTTCCTTCGACTTCCGCGCCTCGACCTCGATCATCAACTCGGCAATCTCTTCGTCGAGTTTCGCAAAAAGCCCGCTCGCATCCGGCCAATCGAAACCCACCTTCGACGCCTTCGAGCCTATCTTCTGCGCTTCCATCACCGCAGGCATCGCGCGCGGAACGTCATCCAGCATCGAACGAGCCGCATCCTCACCGCGTGCGGCCTTCTCCTGCAGCTTCACCTGCTCCCACGTCGTAATCACCGCATCGGCGTTCTCGGCCACAGCCTCGCCGAAGACATGCGGGTGCCGGCGCAGCAGTTTCGCGCTCAGGTTCTCGGCAACGTCTTCCAGCGTGAAATATCCCGCGTCCTGCGCCATCTGCGCGTAGAACAGCACCTGCAGCAGCAGGTCGCCCAACTCGTCCTTCAAAGCAGGCCAGTCACGACGCTCAATCGCGTCGAAGACCTCGTAGGTCTCCTCCAGCGTGTGCCGCTTGATGGAATCGAAGTTCTGCTCGCGGTCCCAGGGGCAACCGTCCGGCCCGCGCAGCCGCGCCATGATCGCCGCCGCTTTGCCCAACGCCTCGGCGGTTGCAGCCTGTGCCTTCAAGTCCAAACCCGGCTTATTCTCTGCCATTCCCACAGCTTACCTCTGTCGCATCTTCCACCGCCATTCGCGCGTCCAATATCCTTGAACGCGAGCTGATGGATCTCTTCGAAAAAATTCGGACACTGCCGACCGGCGCCGGCTGCTACCTCTACAAGAACGCAGAGGGCGAGGTCATCTACGTCGGCAAGGCGAAGAACCTGCGCTCCCGCGTTCGCTCCTACTTCCTCAAGGCCAATCAGCTAGCCAACGCCAAAACCGGCTCGCTGATGCGCGAGGCCGTCGACCTCGAGTACATCCTTGTCGACAACGAACGCGAAGCGCTGGCGCTTGAGAACAACCTGATCAAGCAGCGCAAACCGCGCTTCAACATCCTGCTGCGCGACGACAAGACCTACCCGTACATCAAGCTCACGCTCGGCGACCGCCACCCGAAAGTCTTCGTCACGCGTAAGCTGCGCAAGGACGGCGGAGCGTACTTCGGCCCCTACTTCCCCGGCAACCTCGCGCACCGGCTCGTCGATGTGATCCACCGCAGCTTCCTCATCCCCAGCTGCAAGGTCGACCTGAACCGCTACCATCCGCGCGCCTGCCTGCAGTACTACATCAAGCGCTGCCTCGGCCCGTGCGTACAGGACCTCATCTCGCCTGAGGAGTACCGCCAGGCCATCCGCGATGTGCAGCTCTTCCTCGAAGGCAAGCCCTCCGAGCTCGAAGACCGCCTCACCGCGCGCATGGAGCAGGCCGCAGAGAACATGCAGTTCGAGCTCGCCGCACGCCTGCGCGATCAGCTCATCACCGTTAGCCAGGCGCAGGACCGCCAGCGTATCGCCTCCCCCGGCGATGAGGATGCCGACGTCTTCGGCTTCCACTTCGAGAACGACATGCTCGCCGTCAACCTCTTCCACATGCGCGGCGGCAAGATCGTCGATCGCCGCGACATGTTCTGGGAAGATCTGCCCGACTTCGAGGCCGAGTCGCTCGCTGAACACGAAAGCGACGAAGATACCCTCGCCACCGAAGACGCGGACATCACGCTCGAGCCGGAGCCGTCGCATACTGCGCCGCAGATCGCCGATGACGCGCCCTTTGCCGACGAACACTCCGTTCTTGCTTCCCCGTTCGATCTCGAAACTCAAGACTCGCAACTCGCAACTCGGACGAACCCAAACTTCTCCCCAGCCACCTTCTTCTCCGCGCTGCTCAAGCAGCTTTACCTCGATCAGGGCTACGTCCCGCGCCACATCTACGTGCCGGTGGACTTCCCCGACCGCCAACTGCTCGCCGACGAACTACGCGAGCGCAGCGGCCACAAAATCGACATCGCCGCCCCGCAGCGCGGCGACAAGCGCTCGCTCGTCGACCTCGTCTGCACCAACGCCAAGCAGAGCTACGACCAGCGTTTCCGCGTGCTGCAGCCGTCCATCAAAAACATGCAGGAAGCGCTACAGGACGCGCTCATGCTCGCCGAGCTACCCACCCGCATCGAGTGCTTCGACATCTCGCACATCCAGGGCGCGGAAACCGTCGCCTCCATGGTCGTGTGGGAGGATGGCGCGATGAAGAAAGCTGACTACCGCAAGTACCAGGTCAAGACCGTCAGCGGCGTCGACGACTTCGCCTCCATGCATGAGATTCTGCTACGTCGCTACAGCAAATTCGCCAATGGCGCAAAGCCCACGGGCAAGGACTCAACACTGCCCTCGCTCATCCTCATCGACGGCGGCCTCGGCCAGTTGCACGCCGCCGCGCAAGCCCTTGAAGAGCTTGGCCTCACCACACAGCCGCTCGCGTCCATCGCCAAGAAGGAAGAAATCATCTACGTCTACGGCCAGGAGGACGATCCCGTCGTGCTCGACCGCCGCTCGCCCGTGCTGCACGTCATCCAGAAGATTCGCGACGAGTCGCACCGTTTTGCGATCACCTACCACCGCAAGCGCCGCCAGATGCGCGACCGCACCAGCGAAATCGACGAGATTCCCGGCGTAGGCGCGATCACCCGCCAACGCCTGCTCACGCACTTCGGCAGTGTCCGCGCGCTCAAGCAGGCCGCGGAGAAGAACCCCGACTCTCTCCTCGCCGTGGCGAATAAAGCCACTGCAGAAAAAATCCGGCGATTCTTCGTCGAAGAAGAATCACCGGATGATCTCGTTCAGATTGAGACGAACTAGTTCGACGACTTCCCGCCAAATGTATTGCACTGCCCCGGGTCGCCGCTTTCAAACCCACGCTTAAACCACGTCTCGCGCTGCGCGCTAGAGCCATGCGTCCACGACTCCGGACTCACCGCACGCCCGCTCATCTTCTGCAGATGATCGTCGCCCACCGCGGCCGCTGCACTCAACGCCGACTTCACATCATCCGCGTTGATCTTGCCGCGCTGTTGCAGCGAATGCCCCCACACGCCGGCATAGCAATCCGCCTGTAGCTCCAGGTCCACCGAGAGATGATTCTTCTCACTCGGCTCCTCCTGCATCAAACGCTGCACCTTGCTCTCGGTGCCCAGCAGGTTCTGCACATGATGCCCCAGCTCGTGCCCGACCACATATGCCTGCGCGAAGTCCGCCGTGCTGCCGCCAAACTTCTTCAACTCATCCCAGAAACCGAGATCGATGTACACCTTCTGGTCCGCCGGACAGTAGAACGGCCCTGTCGACGACTCCGCCGTGCCACAGCCTGAGTATGTCTGGTCGCGGAACATCACCAGCTTGGCGTGCCGATACGTCTTGCCCTTCTGCTCGAAGATCTGCGTCCACGTCTTCTGCACATCGTCTAGCGTCCACGAGATCAGATGCGCATCGCGATCCTCCGCCTGCGAGGACTCCGGCGTGCGCGCACGCTGCGCCACGGGCGCGCTCGATCCGCCACCACCATGCAGATAGCCACCTATGAAGTTGCGGCCTGTCACCGCGCTGATCACCAGCAGCACGAGGAAGCCGACGATGCCGAGGCCTCCGCCGCCAAACCCAAAGCCACCACCGCCGCCGCCACTTTCGCCGCGACGATCTTCAACGTCGCTGCTCATATCGCCAGATTGCCAATCCATCCGCGCCTCCGAAAAACTCTCGCCCATAGGATGCAACTTCGAGCGTCGAAATCATCCTCGCACGGAACTTCCGGCAAGTCTCTTGCGTATCCTCATCCCAAGCACTCCTATGTCTACAGCCAACGCATCGACGACCTACGTTCGCGGCCACGACCTCGAGCTCGCCAAAGCCCTCCGCCTCGCCGTCATCTTCGCCATCGTGCGCCTGCTCTTCCAGTTCGCGCTCACGCTGTGGACGACGCACCTCGGCTACGGCTACTTCCGCGACGAGTTCTATTACATCGCCTGCGGTCGCCACCTTGCCTGGGGATACGTAGACCACGGCCCCGTCGTCGCCGTGCAGGCGCGTCTCGGCGAACTGCTCTTCGGCGACTCCGTCTTCGGCATCCGCGTGCTCTCCGCCGCGGCCGGCACGGTGATGATCTTCCTCACCGGCATCCTCACCTGGGCCTTCGGTGGCAAACGCCCCGCGCAAGGTCTCGCGATGCTCGCAGTCTTCCTCGCGCCCGGCTTCATTGGCGTCGACGGCTACCTCTCCATGAACTCCTTCGAGCCGGTCTTCTGGATGACCTCGCTGCTCGCGATAATCCTCGTGCTGCAAGGCCGCAACCCACGCCTCTGGTGGACGGTCTACGGCATCAGCTCCGGCCTCGGCTTGCTCAACAAGCCGTCGATGACCTTCTTCCTCGTCACGCTCGGCATCGGCTTACTCTGCACGCCGCAACGCCGCGTGCTCTTCACGCGCTGGGCCGCGCTCGGCATCGTGCTTAGCCTCGTCATCGCCGCGCCGAACGTCGTGTGGCAGATCCACAACCACTGGCCCACGCTCGAGTTCCTGCGCAACGGCCAGAAGCACGGCAAGAACCTCGTCTTCCCCTTCCCGCAATTCCTGCTGGGCCAGCTTCTGCAACTGCATCCGGTGAACGCGCTCGTGTGGCTCACCGGCGTCGTCGCGTTGCTGCGCGCGAAGTCCGTAAAGAACATGCGCTGGCTTGGCATCGCGTTCCTCATCTTCCTGCCGCTCATGTGGAAGCTGCACGCGAAGGACTACTACCTCGAGCCGTTTTACCCCGCGCTCTTCGCCGCCGGTGGCGTCGCGTGGGAGCACCGCAACGCTGCACGCCGTCTCGTCGCAGAGGGCCGCGTCTTCGCTCTGCCCATCCTCGAGAGCCTGCTCGTCGTCCTCATCCTGCCATCGCTGCCGATGGCCTCGCCCATCCTGCCGCCCATGACGTGGGTCCGCTACGCCGACGTCACGCACTTCCGCCCCAAGCCGCAGGAGAGCGGCCACGAAGCCATCCTGCCGCAGTTCTACGCCGACCGCTTCGGCTGGAACAACGAGGTCGACCTCGTCCTGCAGGCGTACCAACGTCTCACGCCGCAAGAGCAGCAGCACGTCTGCATCTTCGCCAGCAACTACGGCGAAGCCGGCGCGATTGACTTCCTCGGCAAGCAGCGCGAGCCCTCGCTGCCGCCGGCGATCTCCGGCCACAACAGCTACTGGACCTGGGGCATGCACGGCTGTGACGACAACATCGTCATCGCCCTCGTCGGCGACACGCCCGAAGAGCTCCACGTGAAGTACAGCGACGTGCAACTCATCGGCGTCACCAGCGACCCGCTCGCCATGCCTTTCGAGCTCCACCAGAACGTCTACCTGCTCAAGCATCGACAGCCCAGCGCTCCACTCGACTGGCACGACGAACGCTTCTACTACTAGCGTCTGCTACCCTCAGCTTCAATGCCAGCCCCTCACGAACTTCCGCGCGTGCTCACCACGCGACACGCCACGGCCATGGTGGTCGGCATCATCATCGGCTCAGGCATCTTCCTCGTGCCGCGCGAGATGATGGCCGCCGCAGGCAGCTCGTCCATGGTCTACGCCGTGTGGATCGTCGGCGGCCTGCTCTCACTCTTCGGCGCCATGAGCTACGCCGAACTCGCTGCGATGAAGCCCCGCGTGGGCGGCGAATACGCCTTCCTCCACGACGCCTACGGCCCACTCACCGCGTTCCTCTACACCTGGACGTGGACGACCATCGCGAAGCCCGCATCGATCGCCTCCATCGCCGCCGCGCTCATGCGCGTGCTCGGCAACTTCCACACCTTCGCCTTCCTGAACACGCCAGCCTTCGCGCATCTCGCGTGGTCGCAGATCGCGGCCATCCTCGCCACATGGCTCATCACACTGCTCAATGTCGTCAGCACACGCGACTCCGCCAATCTGCAAACAGTACTCACGTGGCTGAAGATCTCCATCATTGTCGTCGTGGCCGTCGTCTGCTTCAGCGCCATCCACACCGGCTCGCTGCACAACTTCGCCTCGCACTACAACGCTGCTCGCGGAGGCTTCGCCGGCTTCATGGTCGCGCTCATCGCCGCGCTGTGGGCCTACGACGGCTGGAGCGACGTGACGCAAATGGCCGGTGAAGTCCGCGAGCCGCAACGCGCTCTTCCGCTGGCGCTCATCGGAGGCGTTGCCACCGTCGGCCTGCTCTACATGCTCACCAACGCAGCCATCCAGTACGTGCTGCCCGCCGCAACCATCGCGGTCTCCGACCGTCCCACCACCGACGCGCTGCTCCGCATCGCCGGTCCGCTCGGCGCAGGACTCGTCGCCATCGGCATGGCCATCAGCATCGGCTCTACCTTCATTGGAAGCTCGCTCTCCGGCGCACGCGTGCCCTTTGCCGCCGCTCAGGATCGTCTCTTCCCTGCAGCTCTCGCCGCCATTCATCCGCGCTTTCGCACACCGTACGCGAGCCTCATTCTGCAAGCCGTGCTCAGCTCGCTTCTACTACTCGCACTCGGTCGTTTTCAAGCACTGTTCTCGCTTGCCATCTTCT
Source organism: Granulicella cerasi (assembly GCF_025685575.1). Classification (NCBI taxonomy): domain Bacteria; kingdom Pseudomonadati; phylum Acidobacteriota; class Terriglobia; order Terriglobales; family Acidobacteriaceae; genus Granulicella; species Granulicella cerasi. The sequence continues at coordinate 104,308 of NZ_JAGSYD010000006.1, read as the reverse complement.
CGGAGTGGCTCTTCTACGCGCTCACCACCGCTGCGGTTTTCGTCTTCCGCTTTCGAGAGCCGAACACGCCGCGCCCGTATCGAGTGACGGGCTACCCCTTCGTGCCTGCGGCCTTCATCGCAGCCGCGCTGGTGCTGCTCGTCTTCAGCTTCCACGACCAGCCGACCGCCTCCAGCTACGGCCTCGGCGTCATCCTGCTCGGGATCCCCATCCACTACCTCGCGAAGAGCCGCGCTGACTAGCCGTATCAACAACAACAAACCATCCGTACGCGGCCCTATGCCGACGGGTGGGCCGCCACAGACCCCACCACAAAGCGATACCCTAGTACCTGTGAAGAAACCCAAGCTCGGCCAAAACTTCCTCGTGGACAACAACGCCTGCCTCCGCATCGCCGACGCTCTCGGCGACGTAAGCCAGCGCACCGTCGTCGAAATCGGCCCGGGCCACGGAGCCATCACCAAGCTGCTCGCGCCCCGCTGCGCACGCCTGCATCTCATCGAGTTCGACCCCGCGCTCGTGCGCGAACTCACTTTCCACTTCCGCGACACGCCGCACGTCACCGTGCATCACGCGGACATCCTGCAGACCGACCTTGCGCCTCTGCGCACAGATGATCAATCGCTCGACGTCGTCGGAAATCTGCCCTACTACATCACCTCGGACATCCTGCTACACCTCTTCGCGGCCGCGAGAGAGAACGTCGTCCGCCGCGCCGTCGTCATGATGCAGCGCGAAGTCGCCGACCGCATCGCGTCGCCTCCGGGTCACAGCGAGTACGGCGCGCTCAGCGCATTCACGCAGCTCCACGCGCACGTCGCGAACCTCTTCGTGCTGCCTCCGGCCGCGTTCGACCCGCCACCCGACGTCTACTCGACCGTACTGCGTCTCGAATTCGCTCCACGTTTTGCCGAGCTTTGCGTCGAGCCCGAAAGCTTCAACAAGTTTCTCCGCGCAGGCTTCGCGCAGAAGCGCAAGACGCTCTCGAACAATCTGCGCAACGCGAACTACACCGCGGCACAACTCGAAGCCGCATGGCCTGAAGAGTTGTCGAAGACGATCCGCGCAGAAGCCGCCACGCTGGAGCAAATGGCAACGCTCTACAAGGCACTAGCCTAAGAAGCGGGTGCCCCATGTCTCGATTCCGAGACGTGGGTTCGCAGGATGCATCCGGGAAGCAGGAAATCTACTTCCCACCCGCTCTCCGACTTACCGTCGCAACGCTTCCTGCGTCTGCGCATTGTGAATGTGGCAGATCGCAATCGCGAGCGCATCACAGGCGTCGAACGGCTCCGGCGCCACCGCAAGCTCGAGCAGCCTCGTCACCATGTACTGCACCTGCTCCTTCTTCGCCAGCCCGTAGCCCACCACGGCGCTCTTCACCGCCAGCGGAGCATACTCGGCAATCGGCTTGCCGCAGTTGGCTGCAGCCAACAGAGCCACGCCACGCACCTGCCCCAGCTTCAGCGCCGACTTCGCATTCGCCGAGAAGAACACATCCTCGATCGCCACCACCTCCGGCGACCACTCGGCGATCAACGTCATCAGCTCGGCGTACACCTGCGCAAGCCGTGTATGCGTGCGGTCTTTCTTGTTGAGCTTGACCGCGCCGGCGCAAAGATACTTCAGCTTCGGCGTGCGCGCGCGCTCATCTACCTCGACTACGCCGTAGCCGGTGAACTCCGTTCCGCAATCAATCCCAAAGACACGCATCGCTAGAGCCAGTCTACGTCGCCCGCCGGGTACAATCATCCACGGACACTTCCGGGATCAGACGCGACCGACTTGAAGCCTTCAACCCATCTGGTTTTCGCCCTTGCGCTGGCTACTCTGCCAGCCGCCGGACGCGCGCAAAAAACCGCCACGCCGCAGACCCCGGCGACGCTGACTCCCGAGCAAATCCGCGAGCTGCACGCCCCGCGCGAAGCCGCTCCGCTCGTGCATCCGCTGGCGAAAAAGCCGACAACGACCACGCCAGCGACGACGAGTACCGCGCCAAAAGCAGCAGCCTCACCCACGGCCGCTAAGCCAGCGGCTGCAAAGCCCATCGTCGCGGCCGGCGCCCCCGCCGCGAAGGCGCAAGCCGAAAAGCCGCAAGCCGCAAAGCCGCAAGCCGCAAAGCCACAAGCGACAACGCCGCAAGTGACGACGCCAGCCGTCATCCCTGCACCTGCGGCGAAGCCCGTCGCCGCGAAGCCCACAGCGCCACCACAACCTGTCGGCCCGCCGCCAACCATCTTCGCGCCGTTCAACCGAAGCGCCATTGTGCTCGATGCCTCGCATGGCGGTCAGGACGTCGGAGCGCGTCTCGCCGACAACCTGCTCGAGAAAGACGTCACGCTCGCCTTCGCACAACGACTGCGCTCGCTGCTGCAGGCCCGCGGCTTCACCGTCGTTCTCACCCGCGAAAGCGATTCGCTGACCACGGACACGAACCCCGCGCCTCTCACGCTCGACAGCCGCGCGGGCATCGCGAACCACGCACGCCCTGCGGCCTGCCTGCTGCTGCACGCTACCGGCTCCGGCCACGGTATGCACCTCTACACCTCGGAGCTCGCGCCCACCAACGGCGAGCTGCCCACGCCGCAATGGCTCACCGCGCAGTCCGCCTGGGTGTCGCAGAGCAAGACGCTGGCCGACAACTTCAAGGAATCGCTGACGCGCGCCAAGGTGCCGCTCGTCGAGTCCACCGCGAGCATCCGCCCCGTCGATTCGCTCACCTGCCCCGCAGTGGTTCTTGAGCTCGCGCCGAAGTCCACCGGCGACGCCGCCTCCATCTCCGACTCCGAGTATCAGCAACGCGTTGCTGAATCCGTCGCCGGGGTCCTGACGCTCTGGCGCAATCAGGTGCAGCCGCCCGCGCACCTCAACCCCGAGCCCACGCTCAGCAAAGGGCTGGTGTCGCAATGATCAGCCGCCATCAACGCATCCTTTTCTGGCTGCTCGTGCTCGCCATCTTTGGCATGGGCGCCTGGCTGTGGCACGTGCATCAGCGTGAACGCGATCGCATGCACGCCATCGCCAATGACAACACGCCGCTTGACGCGCCCTACTCCGGCTCCGAGTCCATCACCTTCGCGCTCGCCGACGACGAAGGCGGCACCATCACCAACACGCCGCGCATGATCGCGATGCCGACCGAAGTTACCGCTCGCGCTCGCGCACTGCTCGACGACCTCGTCAACATCTACTCGCAGCCTGCGTCCAAGCATCCGTTGCCCTCGGGCGTCGCCGTGGACGGCGTCTTCCTCATCCCGCTGCCGGTCGTCGGCCACGCGCTTGATCCCAAGGCTCCCGCGTCGCCCACCGGCGAGCATGACGCCACGATGCTCGTTCCCGCCGCGCCCGATTCCCCGCGCGCCGAAAACCCCGGCGGTGTTCTCGCGGTCATCAACCTGCGCAGCCAGTTCGTGAACTCGCATCCATCGGGTGTTGAGGTCGAAAATCTCACGCTGCTCTCGATCCTCGGCACTCTCCACGCCAACATCCCGCAGATCGAACAGGTGCGCTTCCTCGTCGACGGCCAGCCTCGCGAAACACTCGCAGGCCACGTGGACATGCTCCGCCAATACCCCACGCGCGACACCGCTTCGACGCCTGCCCCGGAAAACTAAGCATGTCTCCACGCACCACCATTGGCGTCTTCGACTCCGGCTTCGGCGGCCTCACCGTTTTGCGCGCTCTGCTGCCGCTCGTGCCGAACGCCCACTACATCTACCTCGGCGACACCGCACGTCTGCCCTACGGCGCCAAATCGCAGACCACCATCGCGCGCTATGCCGTAGAGAGCGCAAAGTTCCTCGAGGACAATGGCGCTGATCGCCTCGTCATCGCCTGCAACACCGCCACCGCGCTCGCTCTGCCCGACATCACCGACCACGTCGGCATCCCCGTCACGGGCGTCATCGCGCCCGGCGCACAGGCGGCTCTCGCAGCGGCGACGAACACGGACATCCTCGTCCTCGCCACCGCCGCCACCGTCGCCTCGCACGCTTACCGCGACGTCGCCGCGACCTTCGGCCTGCAAGCCCACGAGAAGGCCTGCCCGCTCCTCGTACCGCTGGTCGAAGAAGGCTGGACACAACACCCCGTCCTCTTCGACGTCCTCCGGATCTACCTGCGCGAAGCCCTCGACGAGATGCGCGCGCTCGGCCAGACGCCTTCGGCGGTTCTACTCGGCTGCACGCACTATCCGCTCATCGCCGGCCCCGTCGCCGAACTCCTCCGCGAACTCGGCTCCGACGCCAGGGTCGTAGACTCTGCCGACGCCACAGCCCGCGCGGTCACGGCAGCGATGAACCTGCCAGCCGCCACCACGACCGCCGACGCCACCTTCAACTGCTACGCCACCGACTCCGTCGAAAAATTCGCTCGCCTCGGCAGCCTCTTCCTCCAGCGCGAGATCGCCGAAGTGCAACTGCTCGACCTCGGCGGCTAAGAGGCGTCGGCCCAAGGGCTAAGGCCCCGGGTCCATAAAGCAACACCCACAGTGTCCGCCACCGCCAGATACCCACAACTCTGCCTACACCCTGAGCCCTAAACCCTATACCCTTGCCCTTATGCCTTACCTGTTGAAGTCCGAACCGGACAAGTACTCCTACGACGATCTGCTCCGCGATGGCGAAACCATCTGGGACGGCATCAAGAACCCGCAGGCGCTCATCACGCTCCGCAACATGAAAAAGGGCGAGAAGGCGATCATCTACCACTCGAACGTCGGCAAAGCCGCCATCGGCACCGCGACCGTCGTCAGCGTAGAGATCGACCCCGCGGACGGGAAAACGCCGCTCGTGAAGCTGAAGGCCGGCAAGCGCCTGAAGCGCGAAAAGCCGCTCGCCGAAATCCGTGACGCCGGCGTCTTCCAGGGCTCCATCATGTTCCGCCAGTTCCGCCTGTCGGTCGTGCCGCTCACGGATGAGCAGTACGACTGGCTGATCCACGGCTAAAAGAGAGGGTTTAGGGGATAGGTTTTAGGGTTGAGCGAGGCCACGACGGCTTTTCGCTACCCACTAAACCCTATCCCCTACGCCCTCCAACCACGCCTCTCCCCGCAGCCAAAACTGCTAAACTGACTAAGTATGCCTCCTACCGTTCGCCGCCAATCCGTAACCGTCAACGTGGGCGGAGTCCGCGTCGGCTCTGCAGCTCCGGTCGTCGTGCAGTCGATGACCAATACTGACACCGCCGACGTCGAATCCACCGTCCAACAGATCGCCGCTCTCGCCCGTGCAGGCTCGGAGATCGTGCGCATCACGGTGAACAACGAGGAGGCCGCGCAGGCCGTCCCGCACATCGTCGAAGGCATCCGCGAAAAGGGCTGGGACACGCCCATCGTCGGCGACTTCCACTACAACGGCCACATCCTGCTGCGTAAGGTTCCCGAGTGCGCCCGCGCGCTTTCGAAGTACCGCATCAACCCCGGCAATGTTTCGATCGGACGCAAGGACGACGACAACTTCCGCACCATGGTCGAGTGCGCCGTCGAGTATCAGAAGCCCGTACGCATCGGCGTCAACTGGGGATCGCTCGACCAGGCCCTGCTCACCAAGATGATGGACGAAAACCAGAAGTCCGCCACGCCGAAGGACACCCGCGACGTGATGCTCGAGACCATGGTTCGCTCCGCGCTCGACAACGCCGAAGCCGCCGAGCGTTATGGCCTCCGCCGCGACCAGATCATCCTCTCCGCGAAGGTCTCGAACGTCCGCGACCTCATCGACGTGAACACTGAACTCGCGCGCCGCACCGATCACTCCATCCACCTCGGCCTCACCGAAGCAGGCATGGGCATGAAGGGCGTTGTGGCCTCGGCCGCTGGCCTCTCGCCGCTGCTGCTCGCAGGCATCGGCGACACCATCCGCGTTTCGCTCACGCCGGAGCCTGGCGCACCGCGCACCGAAGAAGTCCGCTGCGCCCAGCAAATCCTGCAGTCGCTTGCGATCCGCAGCTTCATGCCGCAGGTCACAAGCTGCCCCGGTTGCGGCCGCACCACGAGCACCTACTTCCAGGAACTCGCGCAGCGCATCCAGAACTACCTCGGCGAGTCTATGCCTGAGTGGAAGAAGCTCTACCCCGGCGTCGAAGAGCTCAAGCTCGCCGTCATGGGCTGCATCGTGAACGGCCCCGGCGAGTCCAAGCATGCCAACATCGGCATCTCGCTCCCCGGCACCTTCGAAGAACCCAAGGCCCCGGTCTACATCGACGGCAAGCTCGCGATGACGCTCAAGGGCGATCACATCGTCGAAGAGTTCCAGGTCATCCTCGACGAGTACGTCCAGAAGCGCTACGGCAAGCAACTCGTCGAAGCCTAGTCTGATCACGTAAAACTGAATCGCTGGCCGCTGAATGAACCTTCATTCAGCGAAAGACAAAGCGGAAGAGTCGCCCAACGGCAGACTCTTCCGCTTTTCTCTTTTTCGCAGAACTTTCTTGCATCCAAACCTACCAGTAGGTAGTCTGACGTGTATGGAAGGCGATACCGCAAAACGCATCATTCAGGTGGCCCACGATCTGCTCGCTGAGCGCGGCTTCTCCGCATTCAGCTTTGCCGACATCGCTGAAGCTGTCGGCATCCGCAAAGCCAGTATCCATCACCACTTCCCGACCAAGACCGCACTGGTGGTCACGGTACTCGAACAGCATCGCCAGCGCATGGAAGAGGGCCACGCGGCACTGGATCAGCACTTCGCCTCCCCTGCAGAACGCCTGCAGAAGTACGTCGCCCACTGGGAAGTCTGCATTCGCAAGCAGACTGAACCGATCTGCATCGCCGCACTCCTCGGAGCAGAACTCCCAGGCCTTCCCGAAGAGGTACAGGCAGCCGTCGGCGAACACTTCAAGTGTCTCCGCCAATGGATCTCGAAGAACCTGAAGCTAGGCACCAGGCAAGAAATCTTCAAGCTGCAGGACTCCGCCGATATCGAAGCCGAGATGCTCATGGCCTCGGTGCATGGCGCGATGATCACAGCCCGCGTCAACCACTCGAGCACACTCTTCCGCCAACTCACACAGAGCGCACTCCGTCGTATCACTCAGTCTTAAAAACACCCCAGATCAAGGCGCGTTTCTGCGTATCTCAAGCATCTACCTACTAGAAGATAGGACTCTCGAATGAACACCATCGCCCTCAAACAACTCCGTAATCTCTATCTCACGCGCACCATGGTGCAGCTGCTCTGGGCTGCCGTCATCATCCGCTCCGCGAGCACAAACTTCGCGCTGGGTGCGGCTTTGATGATCGCTTACCCGCTTTGGGACGTCGCCTGCACACTCTACGACCTCAAGCGCGCCAGCAGCCAGAGCTCCACCTCCACGCTCATCGTGAACGTCATCGCCGGCGTCCTCACCGCCATCGGCATCGGGCTCACAGCTTTCAACCATCCTGCATACGCGGTCGCGATCTTCGGCGCATGGGCATTGGCAGCGGGACTGTTGCAACTCGCCGTCGGCATCCTTCGCCGCAAAACCTCGGGCGGCCAGTGGCCGATGATCCTCTCCGGCGCGCAGTCCGGCATCGCGGGCGTGAGCTTCATCCTCGGCGGCCTGCACGAGAAGCTGCACTACAAGGACATCGGCGGCTACGCGATCTTCGGCGCGGCGTACTTCGCGCTCAGCGCCATCTTCCTCAGCCGCAGCATCCAGCGGGAACTCGCACAGCAGTAGCCAAAGCGAAGAAGCGGCCATCACGGCCGCTTCTTCGTTTGTCCTTTCACGCGATCGACGAATATACGCAGCCCCGAGGGCTTTTCGCGTCGCAGGCGATCGCGCAGCTCCGCCGATTCCCTCTCCCAGCGAAACGGGCTATTCTGCGCACGCAACTCCGCCAGCGGATAGAACGTGCCGCGCCACACCACACCCCGCCGCCAGACCACAGCGAGCATCGAGCGCAACATCGCCCAGATCATCGCCGCCGCTCCCACCGGGTACGCCCAACCGAAGCGCGCACTGATCTTCGTAATGCGCCCCATCACGCTATACGCCACCGACAGCGACAGCAGCACCAGCAGGCTTGGCAGCAGCGTTCGCACCCAGAAGAGCCCCGTGATCGGCACAAGGAAGAACAAGGCGATCCACGCGCAGCCACCGAGCAGCAGCAGCGGACGAAAATTCACGCCCGAGAAAAGGTTCTTCGTCATCACGCGCACGATGCCGCCCATCCCCTTCGCCCAGTGCACCAGCACCATGCCGGGCGCGAACGCCACGCGCTGCCGCATGCCCGCGGCCTTGAAGCGCCGACCGACCGTCACGTCCTCGAGCACCACCATGCGCTGCGGCAGCCACCCGCCAAGCTCTTCGAACGCACTGCGCCGCATCAGGTTGAACGCGCCCACACCTGCCACATCGCGCCGCGCCTTCGGATCTGCAACCTTCCACGGCCGCACCGCCCACATCGCCATCACCGGGAAGAAGCTCATCACGACGCTTTCACCAAAGCCCTTCACAACCGGCGTCGGCAGCACCACGAGATGGTCCGCATCACTTGCTTCGATGTACGCCAGTGCACGCCACAAGATCGACGGCGAAAACAGAATGTCAGCGTCTGTGCAGAGGACGTACTCAGCATCGCGACAGTGCTGCATGCCGACCTCAAGCGCCCAGGTCTTGCCCAGCCACCCCTCGGGGAGCTCAGCAATGTGGATCGCCTCGAAGCGCTCCGGCCACTGCGCCGCAAACTCATCCGCGATCGCGCCTGTGCCGTCGGTCGAGCGATCATCGACGACGATCACGCGCAAATACGGGTACTCCTGCATGCGCAGCGTCTCAAGCGTCTCCCGTAGATTTGCCTCTTCGTCCTTCGCAGGCACGATCACCGCGAGCGAGGGCAGCCGTGCTGGCCCTATCTCCCAGTCTGACGAAGCCAGGTCCGGCACTTCATCGATATGCCAGACGAGGTTGGCCGCGCGATGCATCCACGCTGCGCAAACTCCATAAGCAAGCCACTCCAGCGCGCTGCGCCCACCTTCGCCAAGTTGCGGAAGCGTCAAGCGGTCGCCTCAACGTTGTGGTGCAGTTCCGGCGCATAGCGCGCGCCGTACGTGAAGATAATGCCGCCCACGAGCATCGAGACCAGCGTGACCGCAAGGCCGAGTCGCAGGTTCGTATGCTGGCTCACCGCGCCAATCACCCACGACGACGGCATATCGCCAAACACATGCAGCGCAAACAGCTGTCCGGCCATGGCAGCCGAGCGCAGGTTCGCAGGCACCGCGTTCAGTGTCGCCGCGTTTACCGGACCTGTGCCAAGAAAGATGAAGAACACCGCTACACCCAGCATCGGTAACGTCCAGCCCTTCGGCCCGAAGAAGCACAGCACCGAGAACGGCAACGCCAGCAACGCGCTCAGCGCGGGCACATAGTACAAAGCCTTGCCCGTCTTCTTCGTCCACTGCCCCGCGAGCAATCCACCAACAATCGTGCCGCCCAGACCGCACACCACGGTGATTGTACCCATGATCGTGCCCGCCGCACCCATCTCGCGACCGTCAAAGCGCTGCAGGAACGTCGGCATCCACACCGAGATGCCACCCAGCGCAAACGTCACCGCTGCGTAGCCGAGGATCGCCGTCAGATACGCGCCGTTCTTGATCAGCGAAGCGGCACTTGCCTTATCCACGCTATGCGACTCCGTCTTGGCCACACGCTGCGGCTCACGCATGAAGACTAGAATCAGCAGCGCGACCAACACCCCCGGCACAGCGCTCGCGATAAACGCCATACGCCAGCCGTGCGTCTGCGCAATGTTGCCCCCGGCAAGAAAACCCAACGCAGAACCCACAGGAATCGCCACGTTAAAGATCGTCAGTGCGCCGTTGCGACGGTCTTCTGCATAGAAATCGGCAATCAGTGCGGGGGCAAAAATTCCGAAGCATGCCTCGCCTACACCCAACGCCATGTGCCGCACGTTAAGTTCCCAGAATCCTGTCACATGCGCGGTCAGGAAATTCATCCCCGCAATCGCCAGCGCACAGATAACGATCATCGGCTTACGCGGGAAGCGATCGCCGAGCCAGCCCGTCACCGGCGACGCGCACACATACGCGACAAAGAAGAAGAACGTCAGCGAACCGATACGCTCGTCCGTCAGGTGAAACTCGTTCTTCACCTGCTCCTGCACCGCAGGCAGAATGTAGCGGTCGAGGTAGTTGACGAAGTTCATCGCCGTCAGCAACGTCAGCGCGACAATCGCGCCCTTGGCCGTACCGGATTGCGTTTCAGGCTTCTTGATCTCGGACATACTCACCTAGGATGCGCCCTCGCCCCATTCATAGCGAAACAAGTTTGCAATCGTGCTGTCAGCGCCTTCCTTCGAAATCGCTTCACGCACGAGACTCACCGTAACAAAGTCAATGTGCCGACTTATCCAAACGCAAAGGCCGTTATAGCCAAACATGAAGACAGTCCCCATGAAAAGCGTGATAAATCCCTGAAAGAGACTGAACCCCAGTTCATTATGCTGCCGTAAAGAACTTACGAGAAAGTATGGCGCGCAGAGCACAGCCAGTGCAAAGTAGATCCCACTGAAACATCGAATGGGTAACATGACCGCAAGTTCTCCGCGCAATACGGTGCCGCCATCCGCTTGAGGTATCAACTCAAACGCCAACACACGTGAAGGGTAAGCGAAAGACGAAAGCGAAAAGCGTACTCGCCCCGCAAGCTCGTGCACCTGTCCGACCAGAGGCCGTCCTGCAACCTTCCGATTCGATCGACGTCGCGTGAGCAGCGACAGTGACGCCGCACACTCTTCTGGCGAACGCGTAGAGCGCAGATCTACCCACCGTGGATAGCGAGCCCAATTCGAAAAGCTTAACCAGCGCGGCGAGAACATGGCATTGAGCATACCAGCGCAATGCGGCTACATCCCCCGCGCCATGCGCCCCACGATCCCCTTCACGATAATCTCCAACTGCGACTTCTCGCGATAATCCGCCGGAGCCACAAAGTCCACGCGGCGGTCCGCAATCAGCCGATGCACCTTGCTCATATCGCGGTCCGTGCGGCTCGGGTCATACACCGCCACGGAATGCCCGCCCTTGTCCGTCACCGTGCGCATTGTCGGAATGTCCGTGTCGCCGTCGCCAAGAAAAATCATTCGCTCAAACGGAATCGGTCGCTCGCTCTCCGCCGTGAACGCGTTCAGCTTGTCGTTGTCCCAGTGGTTTGAGATGCCCTTGTTGATGCGGAAGACATACTGCGTCTTGGTCGTGTAGTTGATCGCGACTCCCGGCCAGGCGGCCTCGCCATCCTCGTAGATAAACTTCGAGGCAAACACCTTCTCGAACGCATCGGCAATCGGGCAGCCAAGGATCATCTCCTCGATGCCCGACGACAGGATGTAGTGCTCCAGCGCAATGCCTTGCTGCGCGGCGAACGCGTTGATCCGCTCGAACCATACCTTGCCCGCAAGCCCTGGAAACAGCGGCGCGTTCTCGCCATGATGACGCAACGCCTCCTTCGTCACGGCAAGCCCGGCAAGCCGCGCCTTCTCCAGCATCAGGTGCATGTACGTCAGAATCTCGTCTGCATCCTCGGCCTGCTTGCGCGCCTTCACCTCGGCCCAGAAGGCTTCCTTTGTCATGCCGACCTCGGGAATGAAGCTGCGTTCCTGCAGATTGCCCTCGGCCAACGTGCCATCGAAGTCATAGATCATCGCCGCGCGCTTCAACTCACTCACCATCGTTCTCCTCGTCGCTCCCATCATTCTCGCAAAGAAAAACGGCGACCCGAAGGCCGCCGTTCTTGCCGCTCAAAACTAGTTTCGCTTGTTCAGCGTCGGACGATCATCATCCTTCGTGCTCGTCGAGTCCGTCGAATTCGGATCATTGTTGCTTCCGCCCACGCGACGCAGCGTCGGCTTGCCCGGCTTGTCCTTGCTGCCCAGGCCGCGCTTGTTCTGGATGCGCGCCAACCGCGCCTTCACCGTGTCGAATTCGCTCGTCGTCACCAGATAATCCGGACGCGACGGCAGCAGCGTGGCGATTTCATCCTCCACGTTGTCGATGCGGTCCGGAGTCGCCGGATGATCGCTGAACGCCTTCGAGAGCGCGCCGGGCTTGTGCTTCTCCAGCGCATCCAGCTTTTCGAAGATCGTCACCATGCCCTGCGGATCGTAGCCTGCCTTGTACGCATACTGCACGCCGAGGAAGTCCGCCTCCGTCTCATACACGCGCGAAAACTTGAGGAAGGTCATCGGGATCGCCAACTGCGACGCCTCGTAGATGCCGTAGCCCGTCCACGTGCCCTGCGTGAAGATCATCAGCGGAATCGAGCCGATCTGGAAGTAGTTCATCGTCGTCATCTGGCGCGCCGCATGGTGCGCGGCCACATGCGCGATCTCATGCGCCATCACGCCAGCCAACTCATCTTCCGAGTCGCACGCGAGAATCAAGCCTGAGTTGACGTAGAAAAACCCGCCCGGCAGCGCCATCGCATTGATCTCGTCGGTGTCCAGCACCTTGATCGTGAACGGCACCTTCGCATCGGAGTTCTTCACGATGTTCTGGCCGACGCGGTTCACATACTCGACCACGACCGGGTCTGTCACCAGATGCGAGCTCTTCTCGAGTTCCATCGAGTACTGCTTGCCGACGCCGATCTCCCAGTTCGTCGAGTACCAGTTACCCAGGCCGCGCTTGCCGATATTGCGCTGGCCCACGGCGTTCACATCTTCCTCGGTCCCCTTCTTGATGTCCGTCGCCATTGCCTCGCCCGGCGATGCAATCTCATCCGGGGTGCGTGGCTGCTTCACCTTCGCATCGGCAGCTTTCTTGTCCTTAGTCTTATCGTCCGTCTTCTTGTCCGCCGGCGTAGCATCCGGCTTCTTATCGGCGGGCGTCTGCGCGGCTGGCACGGGATCTTGCGCAGGAGCGGGCGTGGTCGGCGTCTGCGCGAAGGTCGCGCTCGTGCCGAGGACGAGGAGTGAAGCCAATGTGAGTGCGCGCATGGTGTGGGGCTCCCAGGGCTTCATCCTACAGCGGACGCAGTATCCCTTACCAACTTAGACGTGGCGCATACCCGTTCGGTTCCAGCCGCCCCTTCACCGCATCCAATGCCTGTATGAACTCGCCGGACGACATCAAACTTATGCTCGGCCATCCGCCCGCGGAGCCTCGCACGCTCGCCGTCATTGGCCTCTCCGCCGATCCAATGAAGCCCTCGCACTCGGTCTCGGCCTATATGCAGCGCAACGGCTACCGCATCCTTCCAGTGAATCCGGCTGCTCTGCTTGAAGCTCCCAACGCCACCATCCTCGGCGAGCCGGTATATGCCTCCCTCGCCGATCTGCCTGTGAAGCCGGATGTGGTCAACGTCTTCCGCCTGCCGAAGTTCATTCCCGCCATCGTGGACGAGATGATCGCCCTCGGTCTGCCCAACCTCTGGGTACAGCTTCGCCTGCGCCACGACGAGGCCGCCGCCAGGGCCGAAGCGGCCGGCATCCGCGTAGTCATGGACCGCTGCATCCTCATCGAACATAGCCGTCTCGGGCTGTAAAACCGCGCCTCGTACCCCATACAATATCCAGTGATGAACACCCGCCCATACCGCCTGCTTCAGAGCCTTCTGCTGGCCTTCGCCTGCATGTTTTTCGCCGTCAGCGCTACCGCTCAGATTCAGGAAGTCGGCGACGGCACCGCGGGTCCGTTCAAGGCCGAGCACCTTACTGCGGAGCTCGTCACACTCAGCCCGCAGGTGGCTGCAGGCGACCACGTCACCATCGGCCTGCTGCTCACGCTCGAAGAAAAGTGGCATGTGTACTGGGTCAACGCGGGCGACTCCGGCGAACCACCCAGCGTGAAATGGACTCTGCCTAAGGGCATCACGGCCGGCCCCATGCAGTTCCCGCCACCGCAGCGGCTGCCGCTCGGGCCCTTCATGGACTACGGCTACGAGGATCAGGTCGCCTTCCCCATCCAGATCGACGCCGCCCAGACACTGAAGCCCGGCAAGGTGCACCTCGACGCCCACGTCAACTGGATCGTCTGCTCCGACCGCTGCATCCCCGGCAAAGCCCACCTCGGCCTGGACCTGAACATCGTCAAGGGCCCGTTGCCTGCACCACCGGTCGTTGGCGCGCTTGGCCAGGCCATCGGCTGGCTGCCTAAGCCGCTCCCGGCCGACGAAAAGCTGATGGCCGTCTATGACGGCAAGATGCTCGCGCTCACCCTTACCGGCGACGACCGCGAGACCGACGCCGAGTTCTACCCCTTCGACAAGGAAGTCATCGCCAACGCCGCCGACCAGATCGTCGAGCCGCTCGACGACGGCGTCCGCCTGCGGCTCGAGCGCGCCGAAGATCTCGACCACGCCGGGCAATACGCCCCCCTGCCCGCCATGCTCCACGGCCTGCTGAAGATCGGCAAGGGCGACGACGCCGACACCTACGAGTTCACGATTCCCGTCGCGAAGGGCGCTGTTCCGCCGCTATCGCTCGCGTCCAAGAAGGCGCTGCCCGCGAACGTCAAACCCGGCACGGCGGACATCACCGTCTTCTCTGCCCTGGCGCTTGCGTTCCTCGGGGGCATCATCCTCAACCTGATGCCCTGCGTCTTCCCGGTGCTTTTCCTCAAGGGCCTCGCGCTAGTCAACACCGGCTCGCAGGACCGCAGGCACCAGCGGTTGAGCGGCCTTATCTACACGCTCGGCATCCTCGTCTCGTTCTGGATCATCGTCGGCACGCTCCTCGCGTTGCGCCAGGGCGGCCAGCAGCTCGGCTGGGGCTTCCAGCTGCAGTCGCCGGGCTTCGTCGCCATCCTCGCGATGCTCATGTTCTTCCTCGCGCTCTCGCTCGCAGGACAGTTCGAGCTCGGCCTTTCGCTCACCTCCGCCGGCAACAACCTCGCCAACAAGCAGGGTCACTCCGGCAGTTTCTTCACCGGCATGTTGGCGGTCGTCGCAGCAACGCCATGCATGGGTCCGCTCATGGGCGCTGCGGTGGGCTTCGCGCTCGCGCAACCGGCGTGGGTGACCTTCGCCGTCTTCACCGCACTCGCACTCGGCCTCGCGCTGCCCTATCTCATCCTCAGCATGAACCCGCAGTGGACGAGCATCCTGCCCAAGCCTGGCGCGTGGATGGAGACGCTCAAGCAACTCACCGCCGTGCCGCTCTTCGCCACGGCGATCTGGCTGACGTGGGTCTACGGCAAGCTCTACGCCGCTGACGGCGTCGACCGCTCCGCCATGCTGCTCACGGCGTTCCTCGTGCTCGCGATCGCTGGCTGGGCGCTTGGCAAATGGCCCGCCAAGTGGGGTTCGGCGATCGCCGCGATCATCCTGATCGTGCTCGCCATCATCCTCCCGCTGCGCAAGCCCAAGGTCGATACCCTCACCTGGAAGCCGTGGACGCCCGACTCGCTCGCCGCCGCGCGAGCCACCGGCCACCCCGTCTTCGTGGACTACACCGCCGCCTGGTGCCTCAGCTGCCAGGTCAATGAGCGCGCCGTGCTCCGCAGCGACGACATCATCAAGCAACTCGGCGATCAGCACGTTGAATTGCTCAAGGCCGACTGGACCAACTACGACTCAGCGATCACGCAGTCGCTCTCGTCCGTAGGCCGCTCCGGCGTGCCTACCTACGTCATCTACCCGCCGGGCGAGAAGTCGAATCCCGACGTCCTCCCCGAGCTACTGACCAAGGACATCGTCAGCAAAGCGATCGAACGCGACTCGAAGGCACCGGACGCCAAGTGAGGGTGTAGGGTCTAGGGTATAGGGTTTAGAAAACTCGCCGCTCAAGACCCGCGACTCGCAACTCGAACGAAACGAAGTCTCCTGACGAGCTACAGCTCCGCTCCACCCTAGACCCTCTTATGAAACTCACCCCGAAATTCCTGCTCTCCGCGATGGCGCCCGAGCACTTCCCCACCGAAGCGAAGACCAACCACGCCCCGGAGGTCGCTTTCCTCGGACGCTCGAACGTCGGCAAGAGCTCGCTGCTGAACAAGCTCGTCGGAGCCGCGACCGCAAAGGTCTCTTCCACCCCCGGCCGCACGCGCGCCATCAACTTCTTCGCCCTCCATGAAGGCGCGAAGGCCATGCCGTCGATCGTCTTCGCGGATCTCCCCGGTTACGGCTACGCCAAGATCTCGAAGTCGATCTCCGCCGAGTGGCCGAAGTTCATCGAGCCCTACATCAACGAGCGCGAAGAGCTCGCGCTCTGCCTCTGCCTTGTGGACACCAACATCCCCCCGCAGGAATCCGACACGATGCTCATTGAAGCGCTGCGCGACATGGGCCGACCGCATCTCGTTGTCGGTACCAAGGCTGACCGCCTCAGCAACAACCAGCTCGGAAAGTCTGTCGCTGCGCTCAAGAAGGCCCACGGCGAGGACCGCATCCTCACCGTCTCCAGCAAGAGCGACGCAGGGATCAAAGCCCTCTGGACAGAGATCTACGGCGTCCTGGAAGCCTAGCTCCAGCGAGCAAGACACAGGAGTCGTCAGCCCCAAAGGGGGGCTGCGTTTGCGTGCTTACAACACCCGCGACGAGTAGCTCAGCAACTCTGCCGAAGACAGCCACAGCACCCGCCGCTCGCGCGACGCCGAACGCTGATAACGCGCAATCCCCCGCACCCACGCGAACCGCGGATCCTCCGCGGCCAGCGTCAGCTCCATCGGGTGTTCGACGGCTTGCTCGTGCCAATCGCGCTCCAGGAGCCACGCCTTCAGCGTGTCCGTGGGACGCTCGCCTAGCTGCAAATGCTCGTTCGCAGGCACGCCCGTTGCGTTCACCGCCAGATCAGCCAGTACTCCGCGTTCGCCCATCTCCGACAGCGAAGGTGCCACCTCAGCGTTCAATGCCACGACCAGAGGACGCGCCTGCCGCAACTCATTCTTGAGCACGCGCAGCGCTTCATCCAGCGTGTTCACCACGAAGTCCACGCCGCCGTCGCGGTACTCCCCGCGCACGGCATCCTTGTCCGCATCGATCAGCAGACAGCATCCGCCAGCCAGCGCCGTAGCGGCCCCGAGACCGCTCGCCGCCGCGCCAGCGCCTGCCGACACCACGAGCTTGCCCACCCACGACGGCTCGCGCGACACAAGCTCGCCGTACATACGCAGAGTGCGTCGCTGCAGTTGAAACTCTTGACTCACGTCACACACCTTACAGAAACGACAAAAGCCCCGACAAGCGATCTCGCCGGGGCTTTGTCAGGTTTTGTCGTCGCGACTAGTCGTTGCCGTAGTAGTCGAGGCCGAGGTGCGTGATCAGGTCTTCACCCATCACGTGGCGCAGCGTGTTCTTCAGCTTCATGTTCTGGATGAACAGATCATGCTCGGGATAGACACCCGGAGCCGAATCCGGATCCTTGAAGTAGAAGCTCAACCACTCCTGGATACCCAGGTGCTTCAACGCCGGCGAACGCTGCGCGAGATCGAGGTACAGGCAGAGATCGAGTGCCAGCGGGGCCGCCAGAATCGAGTCACGGCAAAGGAAGTCGACCTTGATCTGCATCGGGTAACCGAGCCAACCGAAGATGTCGATGTTGTCCCAGCCTTCCTTGTTGTCGCCGCGCGGCGGATAGTAGTTGATACGCACCTTGTGGTACATATCGCCGTACAGATCCGGGTTCTTCTCCGGCTCGAAGATGTGCTCGAGCACGCCCAGCTTCGAGACTTCCTTCGTCTTGAAGTTGTCGGGATCGTCCAGCACTTCGCCGTCGCGGTTGCCGAGAATGTTCGTCGAGTACCAGCCCGAAACGCCGAGCTGACGCACCTTGAAGCCGGGCGCGAGCACGGTCTTGATGAACGTCTGGCCGGTCTTGAAGTCCTTACCGGCGATCGGAGCGCCCATCTTCTTCGACAGCTCCTGCAGCGCCGGAATGTCCACCGTCAGGTTCGGCGCACCGTTCGCGAACGGGATACCTTCCTTCAGCGCAGCCCAGGCGTACAGCATCGACGGCGAGATGTCCGGATGGTCCTCAACGAGGCCCTTCTCGAACGCCTCGAGCGTCTGGTGCACTTCCGACTGCTCGATGTAAATTTCGGTGGAACCGCACCAGATCATCACCTGACGATCGGTGCCCGACTTTGCGCGGAACTCCGCGATGTCGTTGCGGATCTGGTTGGCCAGGTCGCACTTGTTCTTGCCCACCTTCTGGAACTTCGGATCGAGGCGCTTTACCCAGCGCTGATCGAATGCTGCCGGCATCGGCTCGATCGACGAAAGGAAGTCCTTCATCGAATCCAGCTGATCGCGGTCCAGCACGCCAGCGGTCTTGGCTGCGTCATAGAGATTGCCGCCAAAAATATCCCAGCCGGTGAAGACGATGTCTTCAAGCGGAGCCAGGGGAACGAAGTCCTTGATGAGCGGCGAACGGTCATCGGTGCGCTTGCCCAGGCGGATGGTGCCCATCTGCGACATGGAGCCAAACGGCTTGGCGAAACCACGGCGAACGGCCTCTACACCTGCGATGAGCGTGGTCGCCACAGCGCCCATACCCGGAATCATGATGCCCAGCTTGCCCTTGTGCGGGGTGATGCTCGCTGCGCCAGTCTGCGCTGCGTCAGAAGTCGACATTGCTAAAACTTACCCTTCTACCTGCATTGTTCCGTAGCGAATTGCGGACGCTATAGTATCTCTCTTCCCACAAGCGGGATGCAACCGCACAGCCATTCTGTGGAAACTTCCCTGTGGAAGACGGCCGTTATTCGTCCGTACGGACGCGGTTCTTCCAGTGCGTCCACACAAACCACACGAATCCGACGACGATCACGACTTCCACGCCCAGTTGGAAGCGATGGAAGACCGCCTTGAAGTGTGGGTTCGTGTCCCAGCTCGCGCCCAGCTTCATGCCGATGTACGCCAGCGCAAAGCACCACGGCCATGAGCCGATGAACGTATAGAGGTGAAAGCGAACCTGGTTCATACGCGCAATGCCCGCCGGAAAGGCGATGAACGTGCGCACGATCGGCAACATGCGGCCGATCAGCACAGCCAGCGAGCCGAACTTCGCGAAGAACTTGTCCGCCAGATCCAGGTCATGGCGATTGAGCAGAATGTAGCGGCCAAACTTCTCGATCATCGGTCGACCACCGTTCGCGCCAAGGTAGTACGCGGGGATCGAGCCGAGGTTTGAAGCCAGCGATGCGATCGTCGCCAGTATCACGAGATCCAGCATCGAGTGGCCGAGCTTGTAGCCCGCAAACGGCATGATGACTTCACTGGGAATGGGAATGCAGGCAGACTGCAACGCCATCAGCAGGAAGACAACGACGTAGGCGCTGGTGGCGGAAAGTCCCAGCAGAAGGGCGGATAGCTTGGCGATCATTCCCGCAAGTATACCGTTGCTCTACACCGTCGCTTATGAAAACCGGGTGCCCCACGTCTGGGTCCTTCCAGACACGGGTCTCAGAATGCATCAGGACAACTCGACATTCTGGCTCCCACATCTGCGCCAGAAGCCGCGCCGATATGGGGCACCCGGCTTCAATGACTTATGCGAGCGTTCCTTCAAACCACTGTGATGCGTTCGCCGCAGGCACACGCACCGACAGGAAGAACTGCCCGAAGGACGCGTACACCGCGCTCACCTTGTCAAAACGCATCTCGTAGATCAGCTTCTTGAAGACGACCGGGTCTTCTGCGAAGAGGTCCACGCCCCATTCCCAGTCGTCGAGGCCGATCGAACCCGTGATGATCTGGCGTACAGAGTCCGCATACCGGCGGCCAATCAGACCATGCTCATGCATCATCGCGCGACGGTCACCCATCGGCTCTGCGTACCAGTTCACCTGCTCGCCGCGCTTGCGGTCCATCGGGTAGAAGCAGAGGTACTTCGCTGGCGGAATGCTCGGATACAGGCGCGAAGCGAGCGACGCAAACGTGCGCGCTGTCTTCTCCTTGATGCCAGCATTCCACTCCGGCGTGCCCGGCTCAAGCCCAGCTGCAGCCAACTCCGAGTAAATCTTCTCCGACGACTCATACAGTCCGAGCTCCACGACTGACAGATAGGAGCTCGTCACTTGCAGATACGGATAGATGCCGCTCTGCGCCAGCTCCAACTCCGCGCGGTTCAGTTCTTCGAGCGATTCGCGGAAGTGAATGAGCGTCAGATCACCCTTGTGGCCGATCTGCGAAAACAACGCCGACTGGTTCGGATGCCCTTCCGCAGAGCCGGCCTCCCAGCGACCAAGGATCTCGCTGAACTCGCTGGCAATCGCGGCACGTTCTGCAGCAGGAAGCTTCTTCCAGGCCGCCCAGTCAAAGCGAAACATCTGGTGCAACACGCTGGAACCTTCAAGAGTGATGGGTACTTGTGGCAATTCTGGCAAGACGATATCTCCGTTCAAGAAACATTATCCACCCGGTGTACTCGGAGCCCGCAAGCGAAAAGCCCTGCCGATATTCGGCAGGGCTTTCAGATACGCGAGCCACGATTACTGCTGCGGATACACCGGCACAACGATCGGCGCATCGAGAAAGCGAGAGAAGTTCGCAATCTTCATCCAGTACATGATCCACAACACCAGATACGCCACGAACGCGAGCGTCCCGAGGAACGGGATGACCATGCAACACGCAGCTACGCATGTTGCAATACCAAGCGTCTGCCCCAACTCAGGCTCCGGCGGATAAATACCACGCAAGGCAAACTCGTTGCGCAGCGACTGTGTCATCGCCATCACCATGAAGAAGTGAAAGACAATGTCGACCAGCGGGATCAGAAAGATCCAGAACATCATCGGCTCCATCGTCCGCGAGGTTGGCGCACACTTCGCCAACGCTTTCTGCAGCGTCAGAATGTAGAAAATTTTTGGCAACAGAAAGATGCCGAACACCACTAGAACGCCAAGCAGAATCATCGATGCAGCAAGGCCATGCGAGAAAGCCATATCGTCTCCTGAATTCCGGGTTGTTGAACTTTTCGAGATTGTGCCACGGACGCTGCGAGGCTCCAAGTACTGCTTTGCATCAGCTTCAAATTTCCTCGACGCACTGAAACTTACGCTAACCTTTCGACATGTCCACAGCTGAGCAGCACGGAGCAATCCAAGCCGAGCCGATGAAGAGCTCGTGGCTCGACAGATGGACGCGAGATTGGCAACGCAGCAGTCAATTCAGCAGAGCCTGGATGATCGTCTGCGCCGTCGGAATCACACTTCTCTGCATCCGAGCGACTATCGACAACGTTTCGGATCGACACTGGTCTGACATCGCACTCGAGCCTCTGGCCTTTGCATTGCTCCTTCTGCTAGAAGTCATCTGGCCGTTCCGCATCGCATCAGCCGCAAGACGCAAGGGCGGCAACTTCAACGCGTGGCTTGTCTGCGCAACGCTATTGAACGGCCTCCTCGTAGGCCTGGCGTATTACATCCGATATCGCGATCGTCCTATCCTGCAGGAGTCCGCATGAAAGCCAAGAAGTTAGCCCCACCGCAGAAATTGACGCCCGCGAAACGCAAGCTCGCCATTGAAGGCGTGCCCGCGGCGCGTGCGAAGAAGATCGCCGCAAGCGAACCTATCGCGCCCAAGATCAAGCGCGGCAAGACCGCCAAGCCGCTCGCACCTGCGCGCATCGCCGCCATTCTCGACGCGCTCGGCAAGACCTACCCCAACGTCGTCTGCGCGCTCACGCACCGCAACGCGTTTGAGCTGACCATCGCGACCGCGCTCTCCGCGCAGACCACCGACGTCACGGTCAATAAGGTCACGCCCGAGCTCTTCCGGCTCTTCCCTACACCGAAGAAACTTGCCGCCGCACCGCTCGGAGCTATCGAAGAGATCATTCATCCGACGGGCTTCTATCGTGCGAAGGCGAAGAACATCAAGGGCGCCGCGCAGGTGCTCGTGGACAAGTTTCACAGCGAAGTCCCGCAGACCATCGAAGAGCTGATCCAACTTCCCGGAGTCGCACGCAAAACCGCGAACGTCGTTCTCGGCTCATGGTTCGGCATCGCTTCCGGAGTTGTCGTAGACACGCACGTGCAGCGCATCTCACGTCGCCTCGAACTCACCAGGAACGAAGAGCCGGTGAAGATCGAGCAGGACCTCATGAAGGTCATCCCGCGCGACCGCTGGATCCAGTACTCGCACGAGGTCATTCACCACGGACGGCAGGTCTGCATCGCGCGTAAGCCCCGCTGCGCCGACTGCTCGCTCGAACACGAATGCAACTCGGCGGACAAGACGTGGTCTTCGCACTAGCGCGTCACAGATGCCGTCGCGTTCCTTAGCGACCTTCGCGCTCTTTGCGTCAGAAGTTCTTCGATAGCGTTAGCAATGACGCTTAGGAAAGGAATCCTTCGACGCAAAGAGCGCAACGAGCGCCAAGGTGCGCGAAGGGATATTCTCTACGCGCGATACTCTCGCCCCTTCCAGCTCACTACGCGGAAGAACTTGTGCCCCGCCCAACTCCGCAGCAGCAGCACCACGAACAGCGGCAGCCCCAGCGGCGAAATCGCCACATCCAGCCATGGAAAATTCGACCGCCTCACGCGGCCGTAGAAGCGCATAATCGTTCGCGCCCACACCAACAGAATCGCCACCATCTGCCACTGCACCAGCGGATAAAACACGATCACCAACGGCAGCAGCCAGAGCAGCATATCCAGCGTGCGCCACATCGCCAGGCTCAACGCATGAGGAAACAGCAGCGCGAGGTTCTTCGTCCAGCCCTCGCTCATATCGCTGAAGCCCTCATACATCCGCGTCGAGACCGCATCCGGCGCATAGCGAAACCGCAGACCACGCCCAGAGGTCTTCACATTCCACGCCAGCTCAACGTCTTCGAGCACATTGCGCCCTACTGCCTTGTGCCCGCCGACCATGAAATACGTGTCGCGCTCCACCATCAGAAACTGCCCGTTCGCTGCTGCCGTCTTCTTCTCAGGATCGTTCACGTCCTTCAGCTTGTAGACGCTCGCGAGCTCAGAAAACACCAGCGGCATCAACACACGCTGCGCAAGCCCGGTTACGATCTGCTTCGGCGAGTACGACAGCATCGCCACTTCATGCTTCTTCGCCTCATACAGCGCATGCATCAAATCGCGCGGCTCATGCAGCGTGTCCGCATCGGTGAACACGAGATACCGCCCCTTCGCTTTCTCCGCCGCATACCAGCACGCCGCCGACTTGCCGGTGAAGGACTTCGTATCCAGCGCGGGAGCCTGCAACACCGTCACGCCATCACGCGCCGCCGCTCGCATCAGTTTCAGCGTCTCGTCCGTCGAGCCGTCATCGACCAGCAACAGCTCCCAGTCGCGCCCCAACCGGAACTGCTCTTCATCCTGTGCAAGCAACGTGCGCAGACACTCCGGCAAGCGACGCTCTTCGTTGCGCGCCGGGACGATCACGGTCACATCCAGCGTCGCATCATCGCGCACCACCGCCTGCACCTTCGGCAGCGTCAGCGGAGCATCATCGGTAAGCCCGAGCACAGGAGTAAAGTTCTTCGTCGTCACCCTGACATACTGACATATTCATTCGCTCACATTCTGCGCACCCCTGCTAGTCGGCCTCGTTATCATAGAGACGTGAAGCGCCTCGCCCCCCTCGCCCTCGCCACCATCCTTCTTGCCTCCGGCTGCGACCGCGGCGTGCGCCCCGAACAGCTCGGCACCACGGCGCCAAACTTCTCCATCACCAACGGCAGCAAGTCCATCAACTCGCAGCAACTGCGCGGCAAACTCGTTCTGCTGAACTTCTGGGCCTCGTGGTGCGCGCCGTGCCTCGAGGAGCTGCCATCACTCGAAGACCTTCACCACCAGATGCCGCAGGTCGAACTCGTCGGCATCTCCATCGACTCCGACTCCAGCGCCTACGAATACTTTCTCAAGCTGCATCACGTCGACTTCACGACCTACATCGACCAGGAGCAGCGCGTAAACGCGCAGTTCGGCACCTTTCGCCCGCCGGAGTCTTACGTCATCGACCAGAACGGCGTCATCCGCCGCAAGTTCATTGGCCCGCAGACCTGGAACAGCCCCGAGATCGTGGACTACCTGAAGAAGCTGAGCGCCGCACGCTGATGATCGCCCCGCGCCGGTGATTCGCGTCACATCGCGCACGCCATGCGCTGCTAAAATAAAGCCATGACGCAGCTTGACGTCCTTTATCGCTACGGTGTCGCTCCCACGGAGACGGCTATGATGGCCCTCGCCAAGATCCGCGAAGTCTACGGCATTCGCAAGCTTGAGTTTGATCAAGCCGAGAAGACCGTGCGCGTGGAGTACGACGCGACCCGCCTCACCGAACCCGTTGTTCACGGCCTTCTGCGCCGCTCTGGCCTCGATATCGTCGAGCAGGTTTCGCTCATCCCACCGCAGCCGGAACCCGAACCGGAAGCCGCTCCCGCAGCCTAGATCCACGAGAAGCTGATGCAGAACAAGAAGCAAAATTCGCCGTTGAAGTTCGTGATCGCAGGTGTCGTTGTCGTCGCCACGATCGCCTGGCTCGCTATCTCCGGCGCCAAGGACTCGAAGAGCTACTATGTCACCATCGCCGAGCTGAACGCGATGGGCAAGAGCGCCTACTCGAAGAACCTCCGGGTTGCAGGCAATGTGAAGCCCGGCTCCATCGAGCGCGTCGGCACCAACGCCACCTTCACGCTGGTCGAGGTCGACAAGACCATCCGCGTGGACTACAAGGGCGCTGAACCGCCACCCGATACCTTCAAGGACGACGCGCAGGCGCTCGCCATCGGCACCTACGGCCACGACGGCATCTTCCACGCGACGCAGGTCCAGGCCAAGTGCGCCTCGAAGTACGCTCCCGCCAAGGCAGGCGACGCCCCCACCGGCAACACCGCGCCGATGAAGCCCACCGCCGCCGCAACGCTCAAGTTCTAACGCACGACGTGCAGCAACGAAGGGGAGAGCCAAGCGCTCTCCCCTTCTGCTTGCGCGCGCAAACACCGTCGGTATAGTTACAGCTATGCTCACCCGTCGTGGATTCGCCTCGCTCTGCGTTCGCGCTGGAATCATCTCGCCATACTTCCCCGGAGCCGTGCTCGCGCTCTCCGCGCAGGCCGCGCGTGCTGAAGACACCACCCGCCCCAACGAAGACTTCGCGCCGATCACGCCAGAGATGCTCGAGTCCGCCGCGATCGTCGCGGGCATCAAGCTCACCGACGAGCAGCGCCACATGGTCATGGACATCGTGAACGACCAGCGCGACTCGCTGCGCACAGTGCGTTCCCTGCCGCTCGACCACACCGTCGCTCCGGCGATGGTCTTCGACCCGCGACCCGCGCACTTCGTCATGCCCTCGCCCGTCGCGCAGCAGATGCACATGAGCGCCGCACCCGACGTCGCCGCCCTCGCGAAGAACGAAAGCGCCCTCACCTTCGCCACCGTGCGCGAACTTGCTGAACTCGTTCGCACTCATAAGCTCAAGCCAACCACACTCACGCGCCTCTCGCTCGAACGCCTGAAGCAGCTCGATCCGAAGCTTCACTGCGTCGTGAACCTCACCGAAGCTCGCGCGCTCGCACAGGCTGAAGCCGCCGACAAGGAGATCGCCGCGGGCAAATATCGCGGCCCACTGCACGGCATCCCGTGGGGTGCGAAGGACCTACTCGACGTAAAAGGCTACCCCACGACCTGGGGCGGTCGCGGCATGGAGCAACAAAGCTTCGACGCCGACGCCACCGTCGTGCAGCGCCTTGACGCCGCAGGCGCGGTCCTCGTCGCGAAGCTTTCCCTCGGCGCGCTCGCCATGGGCGACGTCTGGTACGGCGGCACGACACGCAATCCGTGGAACCTCATGCAAGGCTCCAGCGGCTCCTCGGCGGGTCCTGCTTCCGCCGTGTCCGCTGGCTGCCTGCCCTTCGCCATTGGCTCGGAGACCCTCGGTTCCATCTCCTCGCCGTCCACGCGCTGCGGCGTCACCGGCTATCGCCCCAGCTTCGGTTTCGTGCCGCGCACCGGCGCCATGCCGCTGAGCTGGTCCATGGACAAGCTGGGGCCCATCGCGCGCTCGGTCGAAGACTGCGCGCTCGTCATGAGCCACATCTTCGGCCCCGACGGCGTTGACCACTCCGTGCACGAAGCGAGCTTCGTCTGGGACGCCAAGTACGACTGGCGCAAACTCCGCATCGGCTACTTCACCGACACCTTCGCCGAGCCCACATGGAAGGCGCCCGAGCGCAAGAAGGATGAGTCTGACGCGGACTTCGCCAAGCGCACCGCCGCATCGCAAGCGAGCTTTGCGCGCCGCCTCTACGACGCCAAGTACGACCGCGCCACGCTCGACGTGCTCAAACGCATGGGCATCACGCTCATCCCCGTCGAGCTCCCCAAGCTCCCCTGGGGCGCAATGGTCTCGCCGCTTGAAGCCGAAGGCGCAGCCAGCTTCGACCAGCTGACGCTCTCCGGTCGCGACGCCCTGCTCAACGGCCAAAGCGCTCACGACTGGCCAAACCTCTTCCGCGCCGCGCGCTTCTACCCCGCCGTCGATTACGTGCAGGCCATGCGTGCCCGCTCGCTCGGCATCGCTGCCATGAAGAAGCTCTTCGACCAGGTCGACATCGTCGCTGCCACCTCATCCAGCACACAGCTGACGGCAACGAACCTCACCGGCCACCCGGCCATCATCGTCCCCAACGGCCTACGCGGCGCAGACGCTCCCGCCCCGCGCAGCCTGCAGGAGACCAACGACGGCAACACCGGCGGGCCCGGCACGCCCGTCAGCATCACCTTCCTCGCGGGCCTCTACAACGACGCGCGCCTGCTCGCCTTCGCCAACGCCTACCAGCAGGCCGCAGGCTTTCTCGGCCTGCATCCGAAGCTGTAAAGCGATGAGGTAGAGACATCCGTGATGTCTCTACCTCATCGCATTCGCTTGTCCTATTGTTTGTCATTCCTGCAGGGAATCTGCGTTCTTACGCCGCGCCACACCAACATCCCTGTCCCCGCAAGAAAGATAAGCGTTGAGGCAAGAACGGTAGGTCGGGGCTTCAGCCCCGACATTGGCTGCGCCTTGAAAACGCGGCTTTAGTCGCCGAGGTAGCCCGCCTTCTCCACCTCAGGGGCTAAAGCCCCACAAAGTTGTCGGCGCTGGCGGCACGCTAAAGGCGTGCCCTACCGTTCGTACCTCATGCGTGGCTGAGGCTGATTCAAGGCGTCTTACCGATCTCCCAACGCCTTCACGAACCGCCGCGTAAACTCAACGCCGTCGTAATAACCCTTCACAGGAATCCGCTCATCGCGACCATGCGCGCGGTCATCGCCCGCCTCGATCCCAATCGGCGAGAATCCGTAGCTCGGAATCCCCTCGCCCATCGTGTAGATCGAGTCCGACGCCCCGGCCTCCATCTTCGGCAGAATCGGCAGCCCCGGCCACATGCTGTCCACCGTCGCGCGCAGCGGCTCCATCACATCCGCGCGCGGCACCGGAGGCACCATGAGCGGCTTCGACGGCGCGGCGATCGTGTCCACATCATCGTCCCCGCGGAACAGCACCTTCACACGCGGATCGTCGATCTTTGCCACCAACTGCTGGCGCACCTCTTCGAGCGAATGCCCCGGCAGAATGCGGCAGTTCACATTCGCATCCACGCTGCCCGGCAGCGCGTTCGGCGCGTGTCCGCCCTTGATCATCGTCGCCACGCAGGTCGTATGCAACGCCGCGTTGTCGCCCGGAAACTTCGCCGACAACTCCGCAGCAGCGGCCGTGTCCATCGGCGTCTGCAGCACGCGCGCAATCAGCGCCGCACGCGCCGGGGGAGCCAGCTTCTGCTCCTGCTCGTAGTACGCCCGCGTCACCGCATTCAACTCCACCGGAAACGGCGCATGCTCAATCTTGCCCAGCGCTGCAGCCTCGGCATAGATCGCGTTGTCTGGCACCGGCAGCGAACTATGTCCGCCGGGGTTCGTCACGCGCAGCGTGTAGTCGGCATAGGTCTTCTCCGTCGCTTCCAGCTCCAGCTCCGAAGCCTTCCCCTTGCGCAACACCAACCCGCCCGCGTCAGGGTTCACCACCACCTCAGCATTCACCAGATCGCGACGGTTCTTCAGCAACCACGCCACGCCGTTGTTGCCACCGCTCTCTTCATCCGCAGTGAGTGCCAGAATGATGTCGCGCTTCGGCTGCCAGCCCGCCTTCTTAAGCTCCGCCAAGGCGACCACATACGCGGCCACACCGCTCTTCACATCCTGCGTGCCGCGCCCGTAGAAGTAGCCGTCCGTTTCGTTCAGCACAAACGGATCCATCGTCCAATCCGCACGTTTGGCCTCCACCACATCCAGATGAATGATCACCAGCAAGGGCTTCGCTGTCGGCTTCGGCGAACGATATCGCGCTACCAGATTCATGCGCTTGTCGTTCGGCCCAACGATGACCATGTCGCCCGCCGGGAATCCGGCCTTCAACAGCACTTCGCGCATCTTTTCGGCCGCAGTCGTCGTCGAGCCGGTCGAGTGCGTGGTGTTCGTCTCGATCAACGTCTTCAACACCTCGCGCGCAAACGCATCCTGCCCCGCCGGAGCTTTCACCTGCGCCACGGCGCTCGCCGCTACACCTGCACACAACGCTGCCACCATCGCTAATCGACGCATCGAACACTGCCTCCACGGGGTCTATCGCTCTATACTCGCATGGAGCGACCTTTGTTGAACTCCGCATCCCAAACTACGCTGCCCGCCATCGCGCTCGACCGCTGCTCGCGCCTCTATGGCCGCTTCGCCGCGCTCCGCGAGGTCACTCTCGATATCGCCGCCGGCTCCTCCGTTGTGCTGCTCGGCGAAAACGGCGCAGGCAAATCCACGCTGCTGCGCCTGGTCGCAGGCCTCACCTCGCCCAGCCTCGGCAGCATCCGCGTCTTCGGCGAAGAACCCCTCGACGTCCGTGAGCGCATCGCCTACATGAGCCACGCGACCATGCTCTACGACGAGATGACCGCCGTCGAAAACCTCGCCTACTTCGCGTCTCTCTACGAAGGCTTCACCACGCTCATCGCGCCTGACGAAAGCCTCCGCGCCGTTGGCCTCGACCCCGCAAACCCGCGTCGCGTCGGTGAATACTCCCAGGGCATGAGGCAACGCGCCGCGCTCGCGCGCGTGCTCATGACCTCGCCGGATCTTCTGCTGCTCGACGAGCCGTTCTCGAACCTCGACGTCGACTCCGCGAACGCTATGGTCGCTCGCCTCAAGCAGTGGCAGCACGAGCCTTCGCACAACGGTACGCCGCGCACGCTGCTGCTCACCACGCACCAGGCGGAGCTCGCGCGCCCGCTGGCGCAAACCACGTTGCGCATGAACGGCGGCCGCCTGCTTAGCTTCGGAGATGCCGCATGAGCCACACGGCGAAGCCCACCAAGACCAATGCCGCTCGCGCGCTCGATCGCCTCAACATCACCTACGAGCTGCGCGCCTATGAGGTCGACCTCGACGATCTCTCCGCGCCGAACGTCGCCAGAAAAATCGGCCTTCCGCCCGAGCAGGTCTTCAAGACGCTGCTCACTAAGCTCAACGACGGCGAGTACGTCTTTGCGGTCGTGCCTGGCGACGCTGAACTCGATCTGAAAAAACTCGCTGCCACCGCAGGCGCGCGCAACGCTCAACTCGCCGCGCTGAAAGACGTCGAGCCGCTCACCGGATACATCCGTGGTGGCGTCACCGTGCTCGCCGCCAAAAAGCCCTACCGTGCCTTCGCCGACGAGACCATCGAGCTCTTCGACATCATCAGCCTCTCCGCAGGACAGCGCGGCCTGCAGCTCCTCATGGCGCCGGCAGACTACCTGCGCGCCACCGGAGCCGAGCTCGCCGACCTGACAAAATTGCCAACCGAGGAGCCCGCATGAGCTACCTCGATCACGTGCTCGCGCACCTGCGCAAAGACCTCCGCATCGAGTGGCGTACCAAGGACTCGATCAACGGCATGCTCTTCTTCACGCTGCTCGTCACGGTCGTCTTCTCGCTCGCCTTCGACCCCACGGCGTACCCGTCGATCGCGCGCCAAATCTCCGGCGGCTTGCTTTGGGTCGGCCTGCTCTTCGCTGCGATGACCGCGCTCAATCAGTCGTGGGCTCGCGAACTCCGCAACGGCTCGCTGGAAGCCCAACGCCTCGCGCCCTCGCCCGCCTCTGCACTCTTCATCGGCAAGGCGCTCGCGAACTTCCTCTTCGTCACGGCCGTGGAGCTGATCCTCGCGCCGGTCTTCACGCTCTTCTACAACCTGCATCCGCTCGGCGACGCGTGGATGCTCGCGATTATCATGCCGCTCGGCACATGGGCACTGGTTTGCAACGGCACCTTCTTCGCCGCGCTCGGCCTCCGAGCGCGCAACCGCGAACTGCTGCTGCCGCTGCTCCTCTTCCCCATCACGATGCCCTGCCTGCTCGCGGCGGTACAAGCGACGACCGCAGTCCTCACCGGCGACTTCCCCGCAACGCTCTGGCTGAAGGTCCTGATCGCCTACGCGATCATCTTCACCACCGTCTGCGTCCTCACCTTCGACCTCATCTTGCAGGCCGATTAACCCTGCCACGAACGGGTGCCCCGGTCTCTCTTCTGAGACCTGGGTTCGCAAGGGGCATCGGGCACCTCTCCAGCCGATTAGCGGAAGAGTTACGCATCCACGCCTAAAACTTGAAACCGAGAATATGCGCAGACGCATAAAATAATCTCAGCGTGAAAAAGTCTTCCAAACTCGCACCCATCTCTCTCGTGGTGTGCCTCGTCGTCATGGCGATCGGCTTCGACAAAGCCATGACCGCGCCCACGGAAGCGACCATGGGCAATCTCTACCGGGTCTTCTTCTACCACTTCCCGCACACCATCCTCAGCTTCCTCTTCCCCTACCTGAACTGCGGCGCCTCGCTGCTCTATCTCGTCTGGCGGAAGTCGAACCCCGAGCGTGCCGCCAAGGCCGACGCCTTCGCCATCGCCTCCTGCGAGATCACCGTGCTTTACACCACCATCGGGCTCGCCACCGGCATGCTCTGGGGCCGCGCCGCGTGGGGCATCTGGTGGACGTGGGACGCGCGCCTCACCACCTATCTGCTGCTCTGGCTGCTCTACGTCAGCTACCTGCTGCTGCGCCGCATGTCGCACTCCACCTCGACCGCACTGCTCGCCGCTGTGCTCGGCATCTTCGCAGCCGTCGATATCCCCATCTGCTTTGAATCCATCCGCTGGTGGCGCACGCAGCACCCCGCGCCGGTCTTCGGCGGAGGCTCCGATGCCGGCATCGATCCCTCCATGTACTCCGCCGTCTGGTGGAACCTCATCGCCTTCGCGCTCTGGGGAGCCTTCCTGCTCGGCTGCCGTTACGCGCTGGAGCGCCGCCGTCAGGCACTGGACGAAGCATCCGCCTATGACCTGCTCGACGCGCAGGAGGTTCGCTAATGCCGCACATTCCCTTCAGCACACTCTCCGAGCGTCATCTGGTCTACGTCTATCTTGTGGTCTGGATTCTGCAATTCGGCTACGCACTGTGGATGTGGTCTGCCTGGCGCAAGACGCGCTCACGATAACCCTCGCCCAGAAAAAAGCAACGGAGCCGGGGTCGCAATCCAGCTCCGTTGTCCGAGGAGTCATACTCGACAAGGCACGCCTCGGGCGAGGCTCAGCCATGTCATTTACGTGAACGCGTGACACGACCTAAAAGTTGCGGTGCGTTCTAAAAACTTTTCCACGCACGAACCATCCCGGGCGATTGCGCCATCTTCCCCGTCTCCATAGACTTACCTTCAGTGTCCTACCGTTCTCATCTCCGAGCGCCGCAGCGCGCCTCTCTGTACCGCGCCGGCCTCGCGGTCGCGATCTCCGCCGTGCTGCTCTCCACCGCAGCCTGCCGCCGGAACCGCTTTCCGTCCTATCCCGAGAACTATCGCGAGTTCGCCTACGTCTCCGACGGCGGCGGAAATACCGTGACCGTGCTGGACCTCATCTACCTGCGCCGCGACAAGACGCTCGAAGTCGGCAAAAACCCCACCGGCCTCGCCGCGAACCCCGTTCGCAACGAGGTCTACGTCGTCAATACCGACTCCGACAGCGTCACCGTGATCAACACCGAGTTGAACCGCGTCGAGGCCACCATCGGCGTGCACCACAAGCCGTACTTCATCGCGGTCTCACCCGACGGCAAGCGAGCCTACGTACCGAACTCCGGCTCGAACAACATCTCCGTCATTGACCTCGACAGCCGACGCGAGGTTGCGACCGTCGCCACCGGCGAAGGCCCGGGCATGGCGAAAATCACCGAAGACGGCAAAACCCTCGTCGTCTCCAACCGCGTCGCCGGATCGCTTTCCGTCTACAACATCACCGCCGAAGACAAACAGCAGCCCATCAGCTTCCGCGCGAGCTTCAACGGTTGCCCCGGCGCGACCGACGTCGTTGTCGAAGCCGACTCTCCGGACTATCCCGCCTTCGGCTCCAAGGCGTTCGTCGCCTGCTCGGCTGGCCACCAGGTCATGGATGTCTGGCTCGCCGCCGACGCAAACTCCTACCGCGGCAAGCAGGACGCGACGCTCACCCACGACTTCAAGCTCGCCCTGCTCGACGTCGGCCAGTCCCCGACGCATCTCACGCTGAAGCCGGGGAACACCGAGGTCTTCGCGTCCAACTTCGACTCCGACTCGATCTCGGAGATCTCAACCTACACCAACGAGGTCGAAGGCACCTACGTCATCGGCTCCAAGCCGACGCATGGCATCGCAACTGGCTGGTCGCAGAAGAGTGTCATCCCCAACGAAGATTCGGTTTGGATTTCGAGCTTCGGCGGCGACGCCGTCAGCGTGTATTCGGTCGGCGACGGCCGCATGATGGCGTCGGTGAAGACCGGCTCCAAGCCCGACGCGCTGGCCTTCTCCTCGGACGAACATCTACTCCTCGTGGCCGACGCAGGCTCCGCCGACGTCGCGGTCATCCGCACGCAGCCGACGACTTCGCCGACGCTGGTGACACTGCTCCCCGCAGGCCCCCAGCCGAACGACCTACTCATCAAATCCTTCACGCTGAAGAAGTAGGATCCAGCGTTTAGCGTTTAGCGTTTAGCGTTTAGAAGAGATTCTGAGCCGACCACGAACGGGTGCCCCATGTCTCGATTTTGAGACATGGGTTTGCAGAATTTCCAGGCTGCAGGCCCGCCTCCCCGCTGACATTCTGAACACTGAACCTCTGCAGACTGGAAGGAGACAGCCTTCCTTCATACCAGCAACAGGCCACGCGGAGCTCTACTCCTCCGCGTGCTCCGCCGCATGAGCTTCTCGTAACGCCTGCCGCGTCGCCGACACATACGCTCCGCCGAGCAGCAGCAGCCCCGAGATGAACGCCCACATGATCAACCCCACCGAGACCTCAAACGGCCCATACACCGAGTGAAAGTCGAGGTGCGGCAGCACAAGAATGTAGATGTACTTCGCGGCCTCCCACAACACACCCATGACGATCGCCGTCGGTAATACCGACCGCGCGGGCACCTTGCGGTTTGGCAGCCCCCAGTAAATGATGAAGAACAAGCCAACACTCGCGATCACCGCACAGATCGTGAGGAATGACTTTGCCAGAAATGAAAACACCATGTTCTGCGTGTGTCCGAAGAACACCAGATTCATGACCGACTGCTGCGCCGCGCTCATCGCCACCGATCCCATCGCCAGAATCGCCACACCCAGCGCGAGGCCGATCGAGACCACCTGGTTCTTCAGATACGAGCGGTTCTCCTTCACGCCCCACACGCTGTTCAGCGCAACCTCCAGCGGTAGAAACACGCCCGTCGCGGTGATCAGCAGCATCACCACGGAGAAGATCTTCACCTCCGCATGCGAATAAGCCAGCACGCGCATATTGCGCATCACGAAGTCCTGGTTCGACGGTAGAAAGTGCGACATCATCTCGCCGACGACGTTCACCATACGCTCTGAGTGGAACACGCGCCGCGCCAGCGTCAGCATCAGCACGATGAACGGAAACAAGCTCAGAATCACCTGCGCTGCAACGCTGAACGCATACGTGTGCACCTCGGTGCGCGTCATGTACTTGCCCAACGCCTTCACCTGCGCCAACGTGCCGCTTTCTTCCACCGGATGAGCATCCGCCGCAGCCAGCTTCGGCGACAGCTTTTCTTCACCCGCCGTCGGCGCAGGGCTTTCCACCGATGCTTCACGTACCGCCACGATCTGCTCGTCTGCCATCGTCCCTCTTACTTCTCTGACGCGGCCTCATCGCCGCGCGTCATCGCATTCACTTCGATCTGCTGCAAAGCCCACGACGCGCTCTCTGCCAGCGCCACGTCCTCATCCTGCGTCCACTCCCGGAGTCTCTCAGCAAACTGCGCCTCGCCGCTATTGCCCATCGCAATCGCCACGTTCCGCTGCACGCGTTTGCGCCGTGTGCGCTCCAGCGGCGACCCGCGAAACCACCGGTTGAACTCACGGCCATCCATCGCGGCCATCCACTCCAACTCCGGATTCACCAGTTCGCGACGAATCGGCAGCGACTCCACGACCATCGCCTTGCGGTTCCAGGGACAGACGTCCTGGCAGATATCGCAACCGAACACCTGCCTCCCGATCAGCGGCCGCATCTCCTCGGCGATGCTGCCCTTCTTCTCAATCGTCAGATACGCGATGCAGCGCGTCGCATCCATGCTGCGCGCCGGCTCTTCCGCCGTCGGCAGCCGCAGCGCGTCTGTCGGGCAAGCGTCAATGCAGCGCGTACATGTGCCGCAGCGGTCCGCAGCGACGCTCAGCACAGCTTCTGCCGCGAGCGGCATCGACAGCACGATGACGCTCAGCAGCATGAACGAACCCAACCCCTGATGCAGCACGCAGGTGTTCTTGCCAATCCATCCAATGCCCGCTTTCGCGGCGAAATCTCGCTCCAGCAGGGGGCCGGTGTCCACATAGCAACGCGTCTGCACCGCAGGCCAACGTTCGTGAAGCGCTCGCTCCACCTCTCGCAACCGCTCCAGCAACGTGTCGTGATAATCCGTCCCGCGCCCAGGCTCACCCATCGCCGCCGACGCCTCGCCGCTCCACGCATAGCGCGCAATCCATCCCTGCGTCTGCGCCGCCGGCTCCAGCGACTTCGGCTCCGCAGCGTTGTAGCTCTTCGCGCACACCAGCACGGTACGCGCCCAGGGAATCGATCGCCGCAGATCGCCACGCACCAGTCGGCCTTCAGCGTCGACGCGCTTCAGCCACTCCATCTCACCGGCATTGCCCGCGGCAATCCACGCAGCGAAACGATCATCTGTCAGCGACTCGTCCACGACCGGCGCCAGCCCCACGGCGTCAAAGCCCGCCAGCTTCGCCGCCGCTTCTACCCAGGCGCGCGCCTCGGCGTCCAGCTTCAACTCATCCTGTGGCAGCGCGGCGCTCATGCTCCGATGATTTCACGAACCACCACCGCGCTTCGAGAATCAACCGCCCAGGACTGAACCGCATCACAACTGAATGCGCAGCTTGCTTCCCTATCTCGCCACGGCGGCACTTCTCCTTGCGTCCAGCGCCTCAGCGCAGGAGCAGGACCCCGTCAAAGGCGCAAACCTGCCCAACTCGCCATCGTCCCTCGTCACCGCACACCCAGCAGGCAAAGGCAAAACTCCTCTGGAAGAGCTGCCTCATCCTGAAGTCTCTATCAAGCAGCTTCCGCTCAACGTTGCGGGCGATACCTTTCGCATCTTCCTTTCGCCGCTCACTGTGCGCCCGGGCGATCTGAAATGGCTTTTGCCGATCGCAGGAGCTGCCGCCGGCACCTTCGCCTCCGACACCCACGTTTCGCGTGACGTTGTCAGCCACCAGCCGAGCTTCAACAGCACCGCAGGCAATCTCTCCGACGGGGTACGTGATGCCTACTACGCCGCGCCTGTCGTGCTCTACATCACTGGCCACGTGAACCACGACGAGAAACAGAACGAAACCGCGGTCCTCAGCGGTGAGGCGATGATCGACGCCTACATCATCGACTCCATCGTGAAGCTCGCCTCCTACCGCGAACGCCCCGACATGGACAACGCCCGCGGTAACTTCTACCAGACCTCGGCGGGTTATAACTCGTCCTTCATCTCAGGCCACGCGATGAACGTGTGGTCGGCCTCAGCAGTGATCGCCGCCGAGTACCCGAATCCGTGGATGCAGGCCGCCGTTTATACCGCAGCCACCAGCGTCAGCGTGAACCGCGTGCTCGCACTCAAACACTTTCCCACCGATGTGCTGCTCGGCTCCGCCGGAGGATGGCTCATCGGACACTACGTCGTGCGCGCTCATCATCGCACGCCCATCTATCGCCGCCACGCCGTCGCGCGAATTACCACCGCCACAGTGCAGCCGACTCCGCCGACTATGGCGCAGTACCTGCCGGCACGGGAGCGGTAGCCACCGCTGGCGAGATCGGTACCGGAGACAGCGGGCACGTCGTCGGCAGCACCGTCGCCAGCTTCTCGTCTTCGATGCGGAAGTCCAGCTTGCGCTTGCCGTCCGCACCCGACGTGATGTGGAAGATGTAGATCGTGTCGTAGTCGCTGTTGTGCCAGTGCGGCGCGCCCCCGGGGCTTTGTCCGAAGGCTGAGAGCACCTCCTCCGCAAACTTGCGCGCCGCCAGATGCTCCCAGGAAACCACGATCAGCGCATGAGAGTGTTCGGGCTTGAGCAACTCCGCCTGAAGCTTGCCGATATGCGTCGCGCCAATCTGCGCATTCACCGGCATCCCAAGCGCAATCGCATACGGCTCAATGGTGATCAGCGGTCGAATGTAGGAGTACTTCGTCGCGAACGGAAGGAAGTTGCCTTCCGTCGTCTGGTCCGCAGGATCGGGGGCGAAAATCTCCGTCGGCTTGCCGTACTTCGCCAACACCGCAGGCAGCGCCAGCGCGCGGTTCAAACCCTGACAATTCAGCTGCCCTGCAGGATTCGACACAGGCTTCTCACCATGCCGAATCATGACAATCGTCTCGTCCGTATTCGGCGGCCCCGTTTGTGCAGCGTGCTGCGCCGCATGAGAGATCGGAGGCATCATCAGGAACGACATGCCACACAGCGCGATCCACCTGCCCGTCGATTCTCCGAAACGCATAGTCCACCTGGCTCGTCCGTAGATTAGCCTCGTGCGAGACCGGGACATTGTCTGTTAGGACGCGCATTGCGCCGCGACGGTTTGCGCGCGACCGACGACATTTTCGTCGCAGCCTCTCGCGGCCACGTCCTGATCTTCAACCAGACCACAGCGCGAACAATGAGAGTCGATGTCGAAGGAACGCCCGATCGAGAGCCGCAACACCAGGCAGAGAGACGCGATCCGCGCGGCCCTCACCCTCGCCAACCGCCCGCTGTCTCCCGAGGAGATCTTCGCTGCAGCGAAGTCCGAGGTAACCGGCATCAGCCTCACGACGGTCTATCGCAATATCACTGCACTGTGGCACCAGAACTGGCACCTGACAAAAACGAGAGGCTCGCAGTATGCGAGCCTCTATCGTCGTAACTTATTGAAAGTAATGGCGGACAGGGAGGGATTCGAACCCCCGGTAACCTTGCGGCTACGTCTGATTTCGAGTCAGGTGCATTCAACCGGGCTCTGCCACCTGTCCGTCTGAAGGTTATTTTAGCGCAAGTTGGTGTGTGGGAAAAGCCACACCACCAACTTGCCTAACCTCTTCTGCTCGGAGCACTAAGCCTGTCCGCGACGACCGCGAACCACAGCCTCTGCCTGAGCAGCGCCTTCCGTCGGAATTTCAGGAATCTCAACCTCCGTCGAAGCCTTGATGTTCAGCTTCTTGCGAAGTTCCGCATCGATGCGTCCGAAGATCTCCTTGTTTTCCTTCAGGAAGTTACGAACATTCTCTCGACCCTGACCGATACGCTCGCCCTGGAACGAGTACCATGCACCCGACTTGTCCACGATGTTATTCACCACCGCGAGGTCCAGCGTGTCGCCTTCGCGCGAGATACCCTCGCCGTAAAGAATGTCGAACTCAGCGTCGCGGAACGGCGCTGCGACCTTGTTCTTCACGATCTTTACCTTCGTGCGCGAACCGACGACAACGTCGCCTTCCTTCACAGCACCAATGCGGCGAATGTCGATACGCACCGACGAATAGAACTTGAGCGCCCGTCCGCCGGTCGTCGTTTCAGGGTTGCCGAACATGACGCCGATTTTCTCGCGGATCTGGTTGATGAAGATCAGGCAGGTGCGCGACTTCGCGACCGTACCGGTCAGCTTACGCAGAGCCTGCGACATCAGTCGTGCCTGCAGACCAACGTGCGAATCACCCATCTCGCCATCGAGTTCAGCCTTCGGCACCAGCGCCGCAACCGAGTCGACTACGAGCACGTCAATCGCGCCCGACTTCACCAACGCTTCAGTGATCTCCAAAGCCTGCTCGCCGTAATCCGGCTGCGAAACCAGCAGGTTGTCGGTGTCCACACCGAGTTTCTTGGCATAGATCGGATCAAGCGCATGTTCCGCGTCCACAAATGCTGCGAGGCCGCCCATCTTCTGCGCTTCTGCGATGATCTGCAGCGTGATCGTCGTCTTACCCGAGGATTCCGGCCCGAAGATCTCCACCACACGACCGCGGGGCACTCCACCTACTCCCAGCGCTGCGTCGAAGGAGATCGAACCCGTGCCAATGACCGAAATGGGAACGATCGCATCCTTGGCGCCCAACCGCATTACGGAACCTTTGCCAAACTGCTTTTCAAGCTGGGAAAGGGCTGAATCTATTGCTTTGTTGCGATCGTCTGCCACGGGGTTTCTCCTTATCAATGCCACGCAATCAGCTCATGGTGGGGTCAGCAATTCGGAGTCTAGCACCGAAACAGAACAGGAGCAAAAGAAAAGCGAAAACCTTTCTGCGGAAAACTCCTCCGAAACCGCTCGCGATACTCTAAACATCAACCACATGCAGCCACGCTACAAATATCTCGACGCCCTGACGACGACCTTCGTCGTGATCCTGCTGGTCGCCAATCTGGTCGCGCAGAAACTCGTTCGCCTCGGGCCGTTCGGGCCCATTCCGGCGTTCACCACCTCGGGCGCGATGGTGCTCTTCCCTATCACGTACATTTTCGGCGACATCTTTACCGAGATATACGGCTACGCCGCGAGCCGTCGCGCCATCTGGCTCGGCTTCTGCGGCACGGCGCTGATGTACGGTGTCTCCGCGCTGGTGATCGCGTTGCCCGCCGATCCGGAGTTTCGCAACCAGCAGGCGTTCGTGACCGTGTTTGGCATCCTGCCGCGTCTGCTGGTCGCCTCGCTCGTGGCCTTCTGGGCCGGCGAGTTCGCCAACAGCTTTACGATGGCGCAGTTGAAGCTGCTCACCAAGGGTCGCTGGCTCTGGACGCGCACCGTCGGTTCGACGGTCGTGGGCCAGGCTGTGGATACGACGCTGGTGATCTTCATCGCCTTTAGCGGCCGCGTGTCCTGGCACAAACTCGTCAGCATCATTGTGACCGGCTACATCTTGAAGGTCATTTACGAGGTGCTGATGACGCCGTTCACCTACCTCGTCGTCAACGGCCTCAAGCGCGCGGAAGGTGTGGATGCTTTCGACACCAGCACGAACTTCAATCCGTTCAAGTTCGGTGGCCGTGATGCAGCCTAAGGCCAGCAGCTCCGAGCAAAAAGCCTCGACGCGAAGAGCGCAAAGGACGCTAGAGTACGCCACGGCATCCTTCGCGTCCCTTGGCGATCGTGGCGTCCTTTGCGTCGAGGCGCTCTCTTCCCATGCCGCAATCTTAGCGGCAGCTAGAACTTATTTACCCGTCGGAATATCCCATCTCGCAAGCGCTCGACGTTGAAGTTGATCAGCAGTCCGAGCCGGCGATCCGACAACTTAAGATAGGAAACGAGCTGCGCCAAATGCACCGGCGCGACAGTCTCCACAGACTTGATCTCAAGCACGAGTTCGTTTTCAACAAGGATGTCGATCTTGAATCCTACATCTGCCAGCTTCACGCCTTCATACACGACGGGCACCGGAACTTCGGTCCGGAACGCAAGACCAGCCTTCGCCAACTCAAATAGAAGACACGCCACATAGGCACTCTCGAGCATCCCGGGGCCAAAGGTCGAGTGCACACGAAAGGCTGCATCCAGCACAGTCTTCGCTAGCTCATTGAGGCGTTCGTTCTCCATCACCGCTGCAACAGATCCACCGGCACATTCACATCCTGAATCCGGAACAACTCACCCAGCGCCGGATGCCTGCGCGCCACCGCGCGATACATCTCCCACGCCACGCGGCGATAGCTGTAGTGCCCCGCGATCCCCGAACGCAGCTCGGCGATATACAGCGACTCCGCGAAGTCCATCTTGAACATCGCGCGACAGCGCGTGCCCATCGGCAACAGATACGCCGCGTTCGCCTGCGCATCCGGGCTTTCGCTCGCCAGCGCGTCGCGGTACGCCAGGTGCGCCGCATCCATCGACTGCTTGTACGCCGCCGCCAGCCCTGCTTCTTCCAGCGTCGGCTGCCCCGGGCACACCGGCTCTTCGTAGCCATGCAGGTCCGTGAAATCCTGAATCAACTGCACGCAGCGACGGTGGCGATGCATGTCGCGGAAGCCGCCAATGTCCATCAGAATGTCGAAGCGGAACCCATCGCCCGACTGGAAGCCGCGCAGCAACTCATCATGCTTGCCACGATGCCGCGCCGCCAGATGAATAATCTCGTTGCGCCGCTTCTCGCCGATCGCGCCCACCGTGCCGCGCAACTGGCGGTACGAGTAGTGGCAATACGGATACAGCAGCGAGGTCGCGATCTCGACCTCCATGTCCTCGTCATCGTCCAGCAGGTCCACCAGCGGCGCGCCGTAGATCGGCTGATCGCCCATCAACTCCTTCGCCGCCTGGCGCAGCTCACTGCGCGACTCCATCTGATACTGGTTCGGCTCCGCATACTTCACCAGCGTCGGAGCGACACGCACCTCGGGCATCAGGTCCTTCAGAATCTCCGTCGTCGCTTCCTGCGGCACAATGCCCTCGCCCGCCATCTGCTCCAGACGATCACGCTGCACGTTCCACGCCGGCGAGCTTGCCGCCGAACGCAGCTTCTGCCCCAACTCGCGCACCTCAGCCAGGCGGCTCGACAACAGACGCGACACCTGCGT
This sequence comes from Granulicella cerasi, assembly GCF_025685575.1. Classification (NCBI taxonomy): domain Bacteria; kingdom Pseudomonadati; phylum Acidobacteriota; class Terriglobia; order Terriglobales; family Acidobacteriaceae; genus Granulicella; species Granulicella cerasi. The sequence goes on along the minus strand of NZ_JAGSYD010000006.1, from coordinate 63,315 downwards.
CTCCAGCGTGCGAGCGTTCACAATCTGCCCCAGCGACGTGTTCGTCGAGAGCGGCAACAAGTACCGCGCCACGTCAAACGCTCGCGCCTTCAGCGTGCGCTTGTACTGGTCCTCGCGCATCTCCTCAGGCTTCGGCAACGCCTTCGCCAGTGCATCAAACATGCCAAGGCTCAGCTCATCGTAAGACTTGAACAACGCCTCAATCGACGCGGTGTAACGCGCACGCTCTTCGCCCTGCAACTTCGGCGTATACCAGCCCGAGCGGCGGAAGTCCTGATAGCGTGTCGAGCGCTCCTGCCCATCCCAGCGAGACTCGTCCACCAGCGCAATCGCCGCGAGCATCGACAGCCTTTCGATCGCAAACGGAATGTGCGCGAGGTCGGCAATCGAGCGATGCCCGTACTGGAAGTAGAAGGTGTTGAGAAACTGCTCCGCGCGCTGCGAGCTGATCTCCGCCAGCGACTCGCGCATCGTCAACGCCGAGCGCGAATACTTCGCCATCGCATACGCGAGCACTTCGGGTTCTGCGCCGTAGATGGCGTAAACGTCGGTCGAGTTTTCGGGGGAGGAGAGTTCGTCGAATTCGTTGTCGGGCATGACTGACAGAAAGGATATCGCCTTTACCCAAGCACCCCCGACCGATTTTTCCACCGCCCAAAATCACCCAGCTACGAGCGACATCTCAGAGCGCTATTCCAACCCGACTCAAACCTCACAACCCACAACTCGAAACTCGAAACTCGAAGCAAACACGGCGATCACACAAGGTCTTACAGCGGCGACCTTACCCAACCCTCTCGGGTGCCCCATCCGGACGCGCACTTGCGGACGGGTGGGCAGCACTCCCGCCCGCACAGCACCGGCAGCAAGTGGTCTAATACCCAAGTACACATTCATTCAGGAGTTCTACAAATGAGCCATCTCGCTGGCAAAGTCGCCCTCGTCACCGGAGCCTCGCAAGGCATTGGCCGCGCCATCGCGCTCGACCTCGCAGCCCAGGGCGCGACCGTAGCGCTCGCCGCGCGCAGCGAAGCCAAGCTCGCCGACGTTGCCGCAGAGATCGCCGCCGCCGGTGGCACCGCCCGCGCCTACGCGCTCGACGTCGCCAGCGAAGACTCCATCAAGGCCGCCGCCAAGCAGATCATCGCCGACCTCGGCACCGTCCACATCCTCGTCAACAACGCCGGCATCACCAAGGACGGCCTCGCCCTCCGCATGAAGCTCGCCGACTTCAACGACGTGCTCAACACCAATCTCACTGGCGCCTTCCTGCTCACGCAGGCCGTCATCTCGGCCATGATGAAGAACCGCTGGGGCCGCATCATCAACATCACCTCTGTGGTGGGCGAAACCGGCGCCGCCGGTCAGGTCAACTACTCCGCTTCGAAGGCCGGCATGATCGGCATGACGAAGTCCTTCGCCCGCGAGTTCGCCTCGCGCGGCATCACGGTGAACGCGGTCGCCCCGGGCTTCATCGAAACCCCGATGACCCACGTCCTCACCGACGACCAGAAGACCGGCATCCTCTCGCAGATCCCGCTGGCCCGCTACGGCGCCGACTCCGACATCGCCGCCGCCGTCACCTTCCTCGCCAGCGACAACGCCGGCTACATCACCGGCCACACCCTCGACGTCAACGGCGGCATGTACATGGGGTAAGACGAAACGCCGTTCTCATAAGTGACGAGAACGGCGTTTGTCAGTACTAATGCCCTGAGATCAGTTCAGATCTCGCTCGGTGAGCGCATCGACCTTGAAGTCATCAACCGCCTTGCGGATCGAAGCTTCTCTAACCATCAGTTGAAGCATTCTTCCAGTTGGTCAACACCCCAAATTTGCTTAGCAAGAGCAAAGTAGAACTCGCTCCGGAGTGCGATTGCCGCCGCGTCCGCAATCGGGATATGGTCACAGGATACTCCGCTCGTCTGCGAAAACTTTGTCCAGTTGGGCTGGTTCAGATAGAAGGACTGAGTGAGAGTCTGAGCGAGAATATTCTCATTAGAATACCGGGCCAGCTTCATCGTGTAATCCATGTCTTTCATAGAACGATTTCTTCCGCGTGGAAGCAGGATGAGGCCGCCTATCGAATTTCGAACAGTCTCAAATTCTGATTTGGATGTAAAAGGTAATCTGCTCGCGGCTTTCAGCTCTTCATTGACCTTTTCAAAAGCGTTCGGCAAGAGATGTTCTACGTCAAACGTTTTGTCATTCTTCGTTCTGTCAATGTACGCGGCAAAGCCAACTGCTGTTCCTAATTCCATACTCTCTTCAAGTTCATTGGTCAGACGCGACAGGAGATGAAGCAGATCTTGGCGCTTCAATTTGTCATAAGTAGCAAGCTTGATTGAGTCCAACTGGTCTTTTTCGGCGACGATAAGCTGATGGAGCTTAGATTTCAGATCGGTTAGCGGCAGGTCCCGTACTTGCTTGGCAACGTCGAAAATGATGTCGCGAATGTTGTCATATGTGTTCTCTTTGCCGTTCAATATGCGAACGGTAGCGAGATAATCCAAGTAGAAGCTAATCGCTCTAATCTTCTTCGCTGCAACCGTCTGAGTATCGTCTTTCCTGACAGAACTCAGTATCACCATGGCTTGAAGTGTTAAACCCCGCGCTCCGTTGTAATAAACGTGTGGCAGGTCGTCGGTTGCTGTGCGCTCCGCAAGCTTTATCTGAACGTACAAGTCTACGTAGTAGGGTAATGATTCCGTAATTAAATTTGAGAAGTCGTCACTGTTGGAGAGGGGCACTTCTTCTTTGCGATCCATAAGCCACCTATGATAACTATCGCCCACTACCTCAAAGTCTCCCGGAGAATCGCCGCTCTTCTTGCCGCGGATGGTTTTGGCATATTTAGATCGAATCCACGTCTTGAAGAAGTTAGAATCTTCGTCACTGCCCAAATCCTTGAGTTTCTTCATGGACTTGGTCCAGATCTCATGAGCTTTACGGTTGTCTCCGTCGTTATGGATGCTAGATAGCAAAAATCCCTTCAGTAGATCTATCGGGCTGAGCTTTAGTCCGCGATCATTCATGGTCACGAAAACCTTATGACCGTCCTGCTCTCGGGGAACACCGATTTCGAAGAGGTAGACGCATTCGGTTAGATAGTCAAAGAATTGCGGTAGTAATGTAGTGTCGATGATTTCGTTTGCCATTAGGACATCAATTTTTTGAAAGAGCTCCCAGAGTTGCAGCGTTCCAGAATCTTTGTTCGGAATTGAATCCACGTTGGCTGCTAAATCGTCGATGTCAAGCGGTCCGTCGATGAGCAACTCGAAGAGCTTCTTCCGAGGTGCATCCATATCTAGATTGAACTCACTTTCACCTGCGACCCGCCTCCTGATCGGCTGTTCTAGCGATGAGATGCCAGAATCCGGTGACTTGCGCGAGAAGCGTTGAGCCCAGCACAGGAGCATGCTTAACGTCGTTATCCGCTGCTGGCCATCTACAATGGCCTTGCCACCCTTTTCGACTGGAGTCGTAATTATCGTGCCGAGAAAATAAGGTTCATACCCGAGAACGTCCCGTCTTCCGTCGCCTGGCTTTCGCGCCGAGAGGAATGCTTCTTGGACATCGTTTAGGAGATCCTCGAGATGCTTATATTCCCATTTGTAATCCCTCTGGTATGTCGGCAGGACAAACTTTTGCTGTAGACAAGTATTTACCGTTTTTCGGTCGAACGTAATTTGCATCTGAACCTCAGCTGGATTGCGTTACAAGTATACCTACGATTGCCTCTGTACTGATAAGTCGGCTTGTCGTCTCTAGCGCTTATACGTGCGTCTCCCGCATCCCCAACACCCCCGCCACACCGAAGCACACTACCAGCCACAGCAGCACGTTGATCACCAGCACCACCATCGTCCCGACCGGGCCGATCTTGCGCGTGCGGAGCGGCGTCACCTTGCCGTGATCCACCTCGTAGATCATCCCCGCCTCGCCGTCGCCCATGGTGTAGAGATCCACCCGCTGGTGCTGCTCGCCAAGCTGCTTCACCGAGATCACCCAGCTTGCCTCGCCCGGTAGCTGCATCTTGCGTGTCTGCTCCTCCACCCACTTCTGTCGCTCCGGAGTCACCTGAAAACTGCAGCCCGCACCCGTCGGCGCGCTGTGCTCCAGCGCCGCCCACGGCACCGTCTCCACGTGGTCGCCGCACACGAGCAACAACGGCGCGGTGCTCTTCGGATCAAACGGGCGCGTAAACACATACCGCCCTGCGATTGCAAAAGAAACCGGAAACAGCGCCACAAACAGCCCCAGACACAACACAGCTACAACAAATCTCTTCATACTCTCCACTCAAACCTTCGGCCCAAACGGCCGGGTTATTTGCCGGCGCGCTCGCGGTTCGCCTCAATCGCCTGCCGATTTTTCGCCGCCCATTGCGAGAGCGGCAGCAGCGCCGCGCGCAGCGTCTGGCCCAACTCCGTCAACTCGTAGTCCACCCGCGGCGGTACGCTCGGAAACAGCGTCCTCGTCACAATTCCATCTACCTCAAGCCGCTTCAGGGTCAGCGTCAACATCCGCTGCGAGATGCCGCCGACGCGCCGCTGCAGCTCGTTGTAGCGCAGCGAACCGCGCGCCAACTCGCCCACAACACGGATCGTCCACTTGTCGCCGACGCTCGCCAGTACATCCGTCAGGCCCTTGCAACTCCTCGGCGGCAGCGGCGCCAGAGGCACAGAAATGTTCGTTTCGCTCAAGAAAGTGCCTTCTTGTGGAGGAATTCCCCACACACCATACTACCGTTACGCACAGGATGTTCGTGCCCTTCTGGCCCACCTCCTGCGCGAGAAAGAAGACTCCCTATGCCGCAACTCCTCCTCATTCAGGCCAGCCCGCGCGCCGAATATTCGATCTCCCGCAACCTCGCCAGCCGCTTCACCACCGCGTGGCAAACCGCGCACCCTGATGGCACCGTCGTCGAGCGCGACATCGCCGCAGCCGACCTGCCGTACATAAATCTGCCATGGCTTGGCGCGAGCCTCACGCCGCTCGAGCGCCATACGCCCGAGATGACCGACGTCCTCAAGCTCTCCAATACACTCGTCGACGAGCTGCTCGCCGCCGACCACATCGCCATCAGCACGCCGGTCTACAACTACAACATCCCCGCCAACCTGAAGTCCTACATCGACCACATCGTCCGCAAGGGCCGCACGCTCGGAGCCACGGGCGAAGGCCTCGTGCGCGGCAAAAAGACCACGGTGCTCATGGCCTCCGGCGGCGTCTACACCGAGGGCTCGCCGATCCGCGACCGCGACATCGCCACGCTCTACCTGAGGCTGATCCTGAAGGTCATCGGCATCGAGGACGTGACGTTCATCGCCGGCGGCGGCAGCAAAGTCGTCGACCTCGGCGAAGTCCCCCGCGAAACCTTCCTCGCCACCTTCGACGAAGCCATCAACACCGCCGCGAACCTGTAGTTAGCCACGAACCGGGTGCCTCCGGTCTCGTTCCCTCACACGCCCGTCACGCATCCGCGATACCATTACTCTTTGTGCGCACTTGAATCTGAGCGCGCACAACCTGTTCCTGCAAGGGTGGTAGTCGATGAGCGACAAGCGTTGGGTTTTGTTGATTGCAAGTGAAGTTGGCCGTACCGATTCGGTCTCCGATCGTGCCATGGAGCGTCTCGTCGACGCCATCGGCGACGAAGGCTACGAGGTCGTCCGTACCACCTCGCCCGAAGACGGCATTTCGCTCGTCAACTCCGACCCCAGCTACTCGGCCATCCTGCTCGACTGGGACCTCGAGACCAACTCGCAGTTTGAAGAACGCGCCGCGCTCGACATCATCCGCGGCGTGCGTCACCGCAACAAGAAGGTGCCGATCTTCCTCATCGCCGACCGCACCCTCGTCTCCGAGCTTCCGCTCGAAGTCGTCAAGCAGGTCCACGAGTACATCCACCTCTTCGGCGACACGCCGGCCTTCATCGCCTCGCGTCTCGACACCGCCATCGAGCGTTACCACGAGCAGCTTCTGCCGCCGTACTTCCGCGAACTTGTGAAGTACAACGACCAGTCCGCCTACAGCTGGGACGCGCCCGGCCACATGGGCGGCGTCGCGTTCCTCAAGCACCCCGTCGGGCAGGAGTTCCACCGCTTCTTCGGCGAGAACCTTCTCCGCTCCGATCTCGGCATCTCGTCTGCACCGCTCGGCTCGTGGCTCGACCACATCGGGCCTCCGGGCGACTCGGAGCGCAACGCCGCGCGCATCTTCGGCGCCGACTGGACCTTCTACGTCCTCGGCGGCTCGAGCACCTCGAACCAGATCGTCGGCCACGGCGTCATCGCGCAGGACGACATCGTCCTCGCCGACGCGAACTGCCACAAGAGCATCTGTCACTCGCTCACCGTCACCGGCGCGCGCCCCGTCTACTTCAAGCCCACGCGCAACGGCTACGGCATGATCGGCCTCGTGCCGCTCAAGCGCTTCACGCCGGAGTCCGTGCAGGAGCTGATCAAGCGCAGCCCGTTTGCTCCCGGCGCGCACTCGCAGCAGCCCACCTACGCGGTCATCACGAACTCCACCTACGACGGCCTCTGCTACAACGTCGATCAGGTCGTTGAGCAGCTCCGTGACTCTGTGCACCGCGTGCACTTCGACGAAGCCTGGTACGCCTACGCGAAGTTCCACCCCATCTATCGTTCGCGCTACGCCATGGGCGTGCCCGAAGAGATGGAGAACCGCCCGACGCTCTTCTCCGTGCAGTCCACGCACAAGATGCTCGCGGCGTTCTCGATGGGTTCGATGGTGCACGTCAAGCTTTCAGACACCGACCCGCTTGACTTCCACCAGTTCAACGAAGCCTTCATGATGCACGGCACCACCTCGCCGTTCTATCCGCTCATCGCCTCGCTGGACGTCGCCGCTGCCATGATGGACGAGCCCGCCGGACCCACCCTCATGGACGAAACCCTGGCCGACGCGATCAGCTTCCGCCAGGCCATGAGCTCCGTCGCGCGCCGCCTGCTGCTCGAAACCGACAACGGCCCCACGTGGTTCTTCGACGTCTATCAGCCCGAGCACGTCATCGACCCCGCCACCGGCGAGAGCATCCTCTTCGAGGATGCCGAGGACGAACTGCTCGCCACCGAGCCCTCCTGCTGGCTCGTGAAGGGCGACGACGAATGGCACGGCTTCACCGGCCTCGACTCACCCGACGATTACTGCATGTTGGACCCGGCGAAGGTGACCATCCTCACGCCCGGCGTCAACGCACAGGGCGTCATGGGCGACTGGGGCATCCCCGGCGCCATCCTCACGGAGTTCCTCGACAGCCGCCACGTAGAAATCGCCCGCACCGGCGACTACACCGTGCTCGTGCTCTTCTCCATCGGCACCTCGAAGGGCAAGTGGGGCTCGCTGCTTGAAAACCTCTTCGAGTTCAAACGCCTCTACGACACCGACGCGATGCTCGACGAAGCGCTGCCCGAGCTCGTGCAGAAGTTCCCGCACCGCTACCGCAACCTCTCGCTCAAGGAACTCTCCGACGAGATGCACGAGGCGATGATCGAGCTGAACCTCGCAGGCCTCGTCAACGCAGCCTGCGACGAAGACTTCGACCCCGTCCTCACGCCCGCGCAGACCTACCAGAAGCTCGTCCGCCACGAAACCGAACGCGTCCCGTTCAGTGAAATGGCCGGCCGCATCGCCGCCGTGATGCTCGTGCCCTACCCGCCGGGAATCCCGATGTCTATGCCCGGCGAACGCTTCGGCGGACCGAAGTCACCGGTGATGCAACTCATCCTCGCGATGGAGGAGTTCGGCAAGCGCTTCCCCGGCTTCGAACGCGAAGTCCACGGCATCGAGGTCGAAGAAGACGGCAGCTACTGGATGCGCGCGGTCATCGAAGACGACAAGCCCGCAAAGAAGCCGACGAAGCGCAAGACCGAGACGACGGAGACGATCGAAGCCAATCGCCTGCCCAGCCGCCCGGTCCGTCGCTCGACCGAGTGATACTCCGCGACACAGCATTAATTTGCCGATCCCTTCAAGGGATCGGCAAATTGCTTTTACGCCCGCAGAGAAAACGCTTTCTGAAGCCCGACGGAGAGACCGGATACCGCCGGCCCGTCACACGAGCAACATTGATGCGATAGCGGGGCTGATGCTCTCCAGGGCGCGATCAAACGGCCTCGCTTCGCAGATAGGCCCTACTTCACGCGGTACCGCTGCGCCGACGTGCTCACCTGCGAAGCCATCAGGAGCTTCATCGAGGTTTCCTCGAATGCTTTCACCAGCTCCGCGTGGTGCACACTCGGCGCGGTAATGAACTCGCCCGCATCCAAACCCGCGAGCGCCGCGTCCACGCATTCGTCCGTGTCCATCAGCGGCATGTCGCCTAACGCTTCCTTCGGCAGCCCCATCACATCCCAGATCTCCGAAACCGTGCCCGATGGAGCCACATATTGCAAGCGAACCGCGCTTTCTGCAATCTGCTGCTTCAGCGCCTGCGTGAAGTTCATCACGTACGCCTTCGTGCCGCCGTACACCGGCACCATCGCATATCCCGCAAAGCTGACAACCGAGCCAATGTTGATGATCGTGCCCGCGTTGCGCGCGAGGAACCCAGGCAACACAGCCTGCGTAAGCAGCGTCAGCGACGTCACATTCAGCGTGATCATCTTCGTCAGCGTCGTCGCCGAAACCTCCGCTACCGGCTCAATATTCGATGTACCCGCGTTGTTCACCAGCAGCGTGATCGACGCATCACCGGCAAGCCGCTTCGCCGTTGCCTCGATCCCCGCAGCGTCGCTAAGGTCAGCGACAAACGACTCCACATTCACGCCATGCTTCGCCTCAATCTCCGCTCCGATCGCCTTCAGGCGATCGCCACGACGCGCCACCAGCAACAGATCGTATCCGCGCTGCGCCAGGCGATCCGCATACACCTTGCCCAAACCCGACGACGCTCCCGTCACTACCGCCACACCCAACGCGCTACGCTTCATCTCGCTCATCAACATCCTCCACTTCCAGAATTTGCGAAAGGCTAATTTCCTACCGCTCGGTAAAAGATGTACACAGTGCGTCCGCGATTCAGATAAATTTACCGTTCGATAGGTAATTGATCCACATGCCATCATCGAGCATCTGATCTTTATGCGATCGACCGCATCAACACCGGCAGAGGAAAAGCGCGGCCCCGGTCGCCCTCGCGGCTTCGACCGCGAAACCGCCCTGCGCGCCGTGCTGCTGCTCTTTTGGAAGCACGGTTTCGACGGCACCTCCTACACCGACCTCACCGAGGCCACCGGCATGAGCAAACCGACGCTCTACGCCACCTTTGGCGACAAAATCGAGCTTTTCCGCCAGGCGATGGTGATGTACGCCGAGGAGTCCATTGCCATCTACAAGGAGGCGCTCGACCAGCCGACAGCGCGCGAAGCCGTCGAGGCCTGCCTGCTGCTCGCACGCGGCCTTCAGCCCAAAGGCGAAGAGCCGCAGGTCTGCTTCCTCGTGCAGGGCGCACTCACCGGCAGCGCCGACACTGCGGCCCTGCGCGCCGAACTCTCCGCCATGCAGCGCGAGGCGACGCGCATGTTGAAGCAGCGGCTTGATCGCGGAAAGCGCAAAGGCGAACTCCCCGTTGACACCAACACCGCCGCGCTCGCGGAATACTTCAGCTCCGTCGTCACCGGCCTCTCCGTGCAAGCCGCCAACGGCGCCGCCCCGAAGGACCTCAACCGCGTCATCGAATTAGCGATGACCGCATGGCCCGGCAAGCACTCGTAGCCAACACTCGATACACTTCTCGCTATGGCTGAGACGTCTGGTTGGATCGAGATTGAAGAGAAGCTGTCGGCACTGATCGAGGAAGAGGAATTCGAGCAAGCAGTGATAGACAATAGCCGCAACCTTATCAAGGCTTGCCAGTTTTTTGCTTCTCCAGCGCAAGTCGACAGGGGCTATAACCCCACCATCTGCTTGATCTGGACTGAGAACGAAGTCGGAGTATGTTCGGATCATTACGAGTTCTACAGCTTCCAAGATGGAGGCATGAATATTCGTCATTTCAACCGTAAGTCAGATGAACCTGTCCCCGAAGAACTCCTGCGCCAAATCGTAGCGATTCCGCATTAACGAGCGTCTTCTGGCCTCAGACGATTTCGCCGCACTGGATCCGCTGAATCACCCGCTCGGCAGTACGAAAAGCGTATCCTAAAAGACAGCGTCTTTCCCCGCGCGCGGCTCATCCAACGTTGAGAGCCTACGCAGCCGACGCATGGCTTACAGGAGTCCGCAGTGCCTTCAGTACCAGAAACGATCCACCTGATTCAGATTGGTGAACAGGCAGGAGCCGGCAGCACTTGTTCCGCAGCCCTCGACGACAACCCCTGGCTGCACGACGCCGACCACAGCTACGGTCCCGGCGCTTCTATCGACGATCCGCTCCCGTCGGATGCGCCCAGGCAAGGCGTTCTTCCCGCAGAGTATCGTCAGGCCTCGCGCGAAGAGCTCGACCTCCGCATCCGCGCCGCCAAGGCCGCGCTCGGCGAGCGTCTCGTCATCCTCGGCCATTTTTATCAGCGCGATGAAGTCGTGAAGTATGCCGACTTCGTGGGCGACAGCTTTCAGCTCGCGCAGGCCACCAAGAAGACGCCGAATGCCGAAGCCATCGTCTTCTGCGGCGTCCACTTCATGGCAGAAACCGCCGACATGCTCTCCGGGCCGAACCAGGCCGTCATCCTGCCGAACCTCGCCGCAGGCTGCTCGATGGCCGACATGGCCGACCTCGACGCCGTCGAAGATTGCTGGGAAGAGCTGACCGCGTTGTTCGCCTCGGATCCGGGTACCCCACATCTCGATTCTGGAGATGTGGGTTCGCAGAAACTCCAGCCGGTCATCCCCGTCACCTACATGAACTCCTCGGCCGCGCTCAAGGCCTTCTGCGGACGCCACGGCGGCGTGGTCTGCACCTCGTCGAACGCGCGCTCCGTGCTGGAGTGGGCCTTCGCCCGCGGCCAGCGCGTGCTCTTCTTCCCCGATCAACACCTCGGCCGCAATACCGCCAAGGCCATGGGCATCTCGCTCGATCAGATGCCGCTCTGGAAGCCCGAAGTGGACCTCGGCGGCAACACCGAGCAGGCTCTTCGTGACAGTAAGGTCATCCTCTGGCACGGCTTCTGCTCCGTACACAAACGCTTCTCCGTCGAGCAGATCGCCATGGCCCGCCAGCGCCATCCCGGTGTGCGAGTCATCGTGCACCCCGAGTGCACGCTCGAGGTCGTCGAAGCCTCTGACGAAAACGGCTCCACCGACTACATCCGCAAGGCCATCGAAGCCGCGCCCGCAGGCAGCATCTTCGCCATCGGCACCGAGATCAACCTCGTGCAGCGCCTCGCGAACGACCACCCGGACAAGACGATCTTCTGCCTCGACTCCATCGTCTGCCCCTGCTCGACGATGTACCGCATCCACCCCAGCTATCTCGCGTGGGTGCTCGAAGCCTTCGAGCGCGGCGAAGTCCTCAACCGCATCACGGTTGACGAAGCCACCACCAGCGACGCGCGCATCGCGCTCGAACGCATGTTGGCCCTCGCCCCCGGAAAGCCTGTGAGCGCAGCATGAGCCAACGCCTTCACGTAGCGGTGGTAGGAAGCGGCATCGCGGGCCTCATCGCCGCACTGCGCTTGTCCAAGCAGCACGATGTCACGCTCGTCACCAAGAACGAGCTCGCCGAGTCCAACACACGCTGGGCGCAGGGCGGCATCGCTGCCGTCATGTTCGAAGACGACAACGTCGAGAACCACATCATCGACACGCTCAACGCAGGCGCAGGCCTCTGCGATCCAGCTGCCGTTCGCGTCCTCTGCGAAGAAGGCCCGGAGCGAATTCAGGACCTCATCCGCTTCGGTGTGCAGTTCGACAAGCGCAACGGCGAACTCGCTAAGGGCCTCGAAGCCGCGCACTCTTACCCGCGCGTGCTACACGCAGGCGGCGACTCCACCGGCCTCTCCATCGAGATGGCGCTCGTCCACGCGGTGTGCTCGAACAAGGCGATCACCGTGCTCGAGCACACCTTCGTCGCCGACATCCTCACACGTAACGACCAGTGCATCGGCCTGCACCTCATCGACCGCCCCCAAAACGGGAAACAAGAGCGCTCACGCATGTTCACCTCGGACGCGGTGATTCTCGCCTCTGGCGGCGCCGGACAGCTCTACCTCCACACCACGAACCCCTCGGTCGCCACGGGCGACGGCACCGCAGCGGCCTTCCGCGCTGGAGCCGAGGTCGCCGACGTCGAGTTCTACCAGTTCCACCCGACCGCGCTCGCGCACGCCGACACCTTCCTCATCTCCGAAGCCGTGCGCGGCGAAGGTGCCGTGCTGCTCGACGCACATGGTCGCCGCTTCATGCAGGCCGTCCACCCGGGCGCCGAGCTCGCCCCGCGCGACATCGTCGCTCGCGGCATCGCTATGCAGATGGCCGCGCAGAACGGCGCACCCGTGATGCTCGACGCCACGCGCCTCGGCGGTTCGTCGCAGCCCGAAGTCGAGGAGTTCCTCCGCACGCGCTTCCCCTCCATCGACGCCGCCGTGCGCCGTCGCGGCATGGACTGGTCGCGCGAGCCGATCCCCGTCACCCCCGCCGCGCACTACTGGATGGGTGGCGTACGCACCGATCTGTACGGCCGAACCTCTGTGCCACGGCTCTTCGCCGTAGGTGAAACCGCCTGCACCGGCGTTCACGGAGCCAATCGCCTCGCCTCGAACTCGCTGCTCGAAAGCCTCGTCTACGCCTGGCGTTGCGCCGGCCTCTTCCTCGGCGAACACATCGCGCCTAGCGCCTCTCTCGACGCCCCCGCCGAGTTCGACGCCAACGAAGTCCGTGCGCTGGCTCCGCCCTACGCCGCAGAGCGTACGATCGACCGCCGTGGCATCCAGTCGCTCATGTGGAACGCCGCAGGTATCGAGCGCAACGCCGAAGACCTCACCACCGCGCTTGCGGAGCTGAAGTCCACACGCGTTGAAGTCCGCAGCATCGCCGACCGCGAGACCGCGAACCTGCACCTGCTCGCGCGCCTCGTCACCACGGCCGCGCTCGCCCGCACCGAAAGCCGCGGGGGCCACTTCCGCAACGACTTCCCGAACCCCAACCCTGCATGGGCGCGCTCGCTGGTTTACGCCGACCGCTCCACACCAGTCCGCATCCCCGCAAACCCTCTCTTCGCCACGCGCTAGGAGAGGGTTTGCTCTGGACAGCCGGACTCTGGACAGCTGGACTCTGGATCACTGGCATTCCGGTGTATTCCTGACAACTGAACACTGACCACCTGATCTCTGGAAGAACCATGAAGCCCGCCTCCGCTCTCGTCGAATCCCTCGTCGCCGCCGCCCTCGCTGAAGACGCCCCCTGGGGCGACCTGAGCGCGCAGACCTTCGTCCCCGCCGACGCCACGATGACCGCGCAGCTCACCGCCCGCGAAGACGGCGTGCTCTGCGGCGAAGCCCTCTTCGCGACCGCGATGGACCTCACCTCGGGCGCCATCACCACCATCTTCCGTGTCCACGACGGCGAGCACTTCACCAAGGGCACCGTTCTCGCAACCGTCGAGGGCCCCGCACGCGCCATCCTGCAGGCTGAGCGCGTCGCCCTCAACTTCGCGCAGCGCCTCTCCGGCATCGCCACGCAGACCGCGAAGTACGTCGCCGCGACGGCAGGCACCTCGACCCGCATTACCGATACCCGCAAGACGACGCCCGGCCTGCGCCAGCTCGAGCGTTACGCCGTGCGCTGCGGCGGCGGCCACAACCACCGCTTCTCGCTCTCCGACGCCGTCATGCTCAAGGACAACCACCTCGCCGTGCTCACGCAGAATGGACAGCGCCCGCTTACCGAAGCCCTCCGCGAGGCCGCGCGCGCACTGCCGCACACCACGCACATCGAGGTCGAGGTCGACCGCATCGACCAGATCGAGCCCGTGCTCGCCTCCGGCGTCGTGAACACCCTCATGCTCGACAACTTCAGCCTCGACCAGCTTCGCGAAGGCTCCGCGCTGGCCCGCAAACTGGCTCCCAGCGTCCTCATCGAGGCTTCGGGCGGTATCACCCTCGAACGCATCCCCGAACTCGCTGCCGCAGGCGTGGACATCATCTCCGTCGGCGCTCTCACGCACTCGGTCCGCGCTCTCGATCTCGGCCTCGACGTCGCGTAACGGACATCGCGTGCGGAACGCGGCTTTTGGAACGACATGCTCCAAACCCCTGTATCCATTGGTTTGGAACCCTGCTCGACACGAGTGCACCGCTCGCCACGAATCTTCGAAGGTACGAACAACCGCGCACTTCGCGCACATTTCCCTTGCGCCCGGTTCCAGCGCTAGTTACTTTACGGCTAATGGCACATATGCACACAGCGCTGCCGGTTGAGTCCGCAGCCCCCGTTGACAACGCCTCCCCGGCACCGATCAATATCGGTACGACGATCCGTGGTTTTCGTCTGCAAAAGGGCATGTCGCAGGGCGACATCGAGAAGCGCACCGGGTTGTTGCGCTGCTACCTTTCGCGCGTAGAAAACGGCCACACCGTGCCTTCACTCGAGACGCTGCAGAAGATCGCCGGCGCGCTCGACCTGCCACTCAGCCACTTCTTTGCCGAGGCTCCCATCAAGGATGTCCCCGGTACGTCGCTCTCCGCCGACGACATCCGCTTCCTCACCCAGGTGCAGCGCTACTCCGCCAACCTGACGGAGAGCGATCGCCGCCTACTGCTCGCCATGGTGCGCAAGTTCGCGGCTACGGCCTCCACCGTTTTCTAGATTTCAGCCCGGGTACGACAAAGGCCGCTCTCACGAGCGGCCTTTGTGATTTGTGGCTTGGCGATCTACGCGAACTTGGACAGCGCGTAGCCAATCATCGACAGCCCCAGCAACGCGGCAGCGAAGGTGACACGCTGCCGGGCGCGGTAGGGTTCTTTGCCGACGATCATGCGGCTGAAGAGCGGCCATCCCAGCAGCAGACCACATAAGAAACCGCCCAGGTGCGCCGAGTTCCCCACGCGAGGTGCATCCTCCACGTTGATGTGTAGCAACCGCAGCGTGCGCGGCGAGAGCATCGGCACGAGGTCCGATCCCCAGCCCAGCACAAGGTTCGCCACGGCAAACAGCCCTACCTGCGCACGCAAGCTTCGAATCTCGCTCCACGGCACGCCATCGCGCGCGAGTCCACGGTTTGAAAGCAGCACAATCAGAATGCCGGCGATGCCAAACACCGCGCCAGACGCACCGACGATCAGCGTCGGCGTCTTCGCCAACACGCCCAGAGCGATCGACAACAGGTTCCCGGCGATGCCTGTCAGCGCATAAACAGCCACCAGGCCGTAGCGCCCCAGCAAACGCTCACCGAAGAGCCCCAGGTTCCAGAGACACCACAGATTCAGCAGGATGTGCAGGGTCGTGCCGTGCACGAAGCAGGCCGTGAGCAAACGCCACCACTGGCCCGCGAGCACATACTCACTGTCGCAACCGCCGAAGCGGACCAGGGATGCTCCATCAAACTGTGCGGTGAAAACGCGCAGCCAGTCATGGTGGAAGAATGCCGTGGATAGCGGACTGCCCGGCAGCATCGCCGCAAAGACAATCAGATTCACCGCCAGTAGCGTGTACGTCGCCGGATAGCTCCACCAGGAGTCAGGACGCTCGGCAGCCTGCTCCGCAGGCACAACTTCGCCCTCGCTCAGTACAGGATGAGTATGGGCAAATTCGAGTTCTTGCGTGGAGTTCAAATCTACCGGTCCAGAGTGATTGTCTAGACCAGTTTACGCGGCGTCAATCTTGCGATCGACACGATCTTCGCTGGAAACCGCATCTGCAGGACGCATCCGCTGGCGCAAAGCGGCCGAAACCATGCCGCCCATCGGCGTTGCCATAGCGACAAGGCCCCAGAGCAGCAGCGAAACCACCACACCCGCGATCGCCACGGCTTCAAGGCCGATAGTCACGCTCGCAGGCAGACGGGCCAGCAGTCCAGCCGACTCCTCCGGATGCAGCTTCAGATGCACGGCAGCGATATGCCGATACGCTTCCAACCGGCGCAGGACCACCGCGGCCAGCAAAAACGCCACAAACGACAGCGTGGTCGCGGCCATCAGCAGTACATCCACCGTGCGATGCAGGCGCTGCTTGCGGCGGCAGTGCGAGCACTCCGCCAGATGCGCTTCGTAATCGACGCGAAGATCCGCCGGAATCTGCGAGATGTCATAACGCCATCCGCTCAGGATGGCACCAACTACGGGGTCGGTGCAGGTCTGGCGCGAATTAGCAGAATTTGTCGGCATGGATCGTTCTACCTAGTTTACTAGATGCTCACGGGGAACGAAAGCCGCAATTGCCGGCGGTGCTGCGAACGCTATAGCTGGATCGGCTCGATCGGCTCGTGCTGCGCGGCCAGAACGACGCGGTTTCCAAGCAGGCTCAGGCGATTTCCCAGCGCGCGTTCGGCGGCGATGCGCGCCAGTTCGGGCAGATTATTGGACTCGCTCAGGTGTCCCAGCACGATCGTATGCGCTCCGCCGTCGTAGTCGCGCAGCAGATACTCCGCTGTGGCGTCGTTCGACAGATGCCCCACGCGCGAGAGCACGCGCTGCTTCACGCTCCATGGATACGGGCCGTCCTTCAGCATCTCGAGGTCGTGGTTCGACTCCAGCAACATCACGTCGACGTTCTTCAGCGCAAGCTTCACGTTCGGCGGCATATAGCCCAGGTCCGTCGCAATCGCCATCCGAATCGTTTCCGTCGTCGCATGAAACACAAAGCCGCACGGATCCGCGGCGTCATGCGGGATCGTGAAGGGGTTCACCTCCAGCGAGCCGATGCGGAACGGCTGGCCGGCCTGGAAGTACTCCACCGCAGGCAGAAACGCGGGATCGGGCTTATCTTTGGCGGCTTCAGCGGGCTCGCACTCGGCTTCGGTCGCCGCAGCGATCAACGTTTCGAGCGCTTCAGCGTCCTCCGCCGCAATGCTCTCTTCAACGATCGCTTCGTCCGCCAGCACCGTGTGTGCCGGAGCGTGTTGAGCGATCGCCGCAGCCTCGCGCTGCTCCTTCTCGCTCTGAATCTTCGCCAGCCATTGCGCGTACGTCATCGTCTGTCGCGGACGCACCATGCGCATCCATGCGCGATGCGTCGCCTCGGTGAAGAACACCGGGATCTTCAGCCGTCGCGCCAGCACTGAAAGCCCCGCAACATGGTCCAGATGCTCGTGCGTGATCAGGATGGCATCGAGGCGAGCGGGGTCTTCCCCAACCATCGCCATGCGCTTCAGAATCTCGCGGCAGCTCAGCCCCGCGTCCACCAGCACCGACGTTCCCGCCGCGCTGATGATCGAGCAGTTGCCCTTGGATCCCGAAGCTAGTACCGACATCTTCACGGCTTTCAGAATACCGCTCGGCACTGTGACAATCAGCCCCGCGCCGTCATGCGATGGCGCGAGTTTTGTTTGTCATCCCCGTAGGCGATTCGCGTTTCGCGCATGACGAAACTGAATCATCGCCACGCTACGACTTACTCGCTGAAAACTCATCCGCTGACATACGGGCTGCAACAGAAAGCGGCACCGTCTCCGGCGCCGCTTCTTTGAATTCCCGTCGGTTACTTCGCTCCACGCAGCGGCGCGAGGAAGTTCACAATCGAGCGCATGACTACCTCTTCGCGCTGGTTGTAAACCGTCGTCCGCGAACGCACAATGCCAAACGTCGGTCGCGACTGAGAGTGGCGCGTCGACAGCAACTCGCTCTCCGTGCGCAACACATCATCGGGGCGCACCGGCAGCAGCCAGCGCATCTCTTCCACGCCGGCGCCGATGATGCCGCCAGCAATCTTGATCGACTCCACGCGCAAGCGCATGACGATCGCTGCGGTAAGCCATCCCGAGGCCGCCAGGCCCTTGAAGAAGGAGCTCTCGCCCGCAGCTTCGTCCAGGTGGAACGGTTGCGGATCGTACTGCTCAGCGAATTGCTTGATCTCTTCAGCCGTCACCTTATACGTGCGTGGCGAGGTGAACGTCATGCCGGGGTACAGGTCTTCAAAGTACAGCTCTTTCAGGGTGTCCATCCAGTGCCCTCCTCCGTTGTGGGAGCCAGTCTATTCCGATGCCGGTGCGATCGTCGCGCATCACGTCCGATGATCGCGCACTCTTTCGCTTCGTGTCGGGCGAAGCAACAGCTTAAACTCAAACACGACACGCGACCGTGAACAAGATCCTCAAAAGCGAAAATCTCCGCGCCCTGCGCCAGCTCGCGTCCGAGTCCGTCGAGCTCATGTACATCGACCCGCCCTTCAACACCGGCATGGTGCAGAAGCGTCGCCGCATGAAGGCCGTTCGCGATGATTCCAGCGAGCGCGTGGCCTTTGGCGGCCGCCGATACCGCATCGAATCCACCGGCGACCATCCTCGTTATGAGGACGACTTTGACGACTACATCGGCTTCCTGCGTCCACGCGTTGAAGAGGCCCGCCGTATCCTCACCGCGCAGGGCTCGCTCTTCCTGCACATCGACCCGCGAGAGAGCCACTACTGCAAAGTGATGCTCGACGAAGTCTTCGGCCGCGACTGCTTCCAGAACGAAATCATCTGGGCCTATGACTACGGCGCGCGCCCGAGCAAACGCTGGCCCACCAAGCACGACACGATCTTCTGGTACACCAAGCACCCGACCCACTACACCTTCAACCTCGCCGCTGCCGACCGCATACCCTACATGGCGCCGAAGCTCGTCGGCAAAGAGAAGGCCGCGCGCGGCAAGACTCCAACGGACGTCTGGTGGCACACCATCGTCTCCCCCACCGGGAAAGAGAAGACCGGCTACCCTACGCAGAAGCCGCTCGGCATCCTCGAGCGCATCATCAAGGTGCACTCGAACCCGGGCGATCTCGTGCTCGACTTCTTCGCAGGCTCCGGCACCACCGGCGTCGCGGCCGAGAAGCACGGACGCCGCTACCTGCTGATCGACCAAAGCCCGGAGGCCATCGCCACCATGCGCAAGCGATTGAATCAGAGGACTGCTAAGTCCACCAACAAGACGCTCTAAGTCTTGCCGCGACGAAGTACATCGCGTAGAGTCTTCCTAAACCTCCATGAAGACCTTTTCCCTCGCTGCGCTGTCGGTCGCGTCATTGTTGTCGCTTTCCCTGAATCCCTCCAGCCTCCATGCTCAGGCTCCCGTCCGAAGGTCGTGTGCAGTCATCACTGCAGAGCCGACCGAGGGCGAAACGATGATCTCCTCGCATCGCTACAAAGATGCGGAGTTGCTTTATCAGGCAGCCATCGCTAAGGATGCCTCCAACATCGAAGATCATCTCGGCCTGGTGCGCGCCTACATCGGCGAAGACATGGTGCCCGAAGCACGCGCCGCGTCCGACGCGATGCTGAAGAAGTTTCCGGACAACTCTCTATCCCTCGTAGCGCAATCGGAGATGTACTACCGGGCCGGAAACGCCGATGAGGCGCAGCGCATCGCCAATAAGGCCGTCATGCAAAACCCCTGCGACGCCAGGGCTCATGCGGCCTTGGCAAATGTCGCTGAGCTGCGAGCGTTCTACGCTACCGCCGCTCACCAACTCGACCTGGCCGCCCGGCTCAGCCCACACGATGAGTTGATCCACCGCGATTGGATGTTCTATCAACCTCGGAAGAAGCGCCTCGAGGAACTGGAGAAGTACCTCACGGGCCCGAACTCACTGGCCGAGGACGAGAAGGCGAGCTTTAACAACATCGCGGAGCACCTCAAGGCGAGGCACGTCAACGAGTGCCACATCACCTCGACTTCAGAGACCGCGAAGGCGGCCATGGCACCGATGTTCGGTGACTCGAGACATCCCATCGCCTATGGCCTCGACGTTTCGCTCAACGGCAAACGTCGCCGCATGCAGATCGACACCGGAGCGTCGGGTATTCTCCTGACGAAAGAGGCCGCTCACTCCCTCGGCCTCAAGCCTGAGATTCAGCGCACGGTGGAAGGCGTTGGCGACGAGGGCTCCGCGGACTCCTACCTCACCCACGTCAAGACGATCCGCATCGGCGATGTGCAGTTCGAAGACTGCATGGTCGAAGTCTATGACGACAAGAAGAGCCACATGTCCATCGATGGCCTGATCGGCATGGACGTTTTCCAGAACTGGCTCGTCACTCTCGACTACCCGAACGCGACGCTGCGGCTTGCTCCCCTGCCGAAGCGCCCCAACGAAGCCAATCAGGATACGAAGCTCGAAACCGCGAACCCGGAAGCCAGCGAAGACACCTATCACCCGCAGGACGCGTATGTGAACGCCCCTGAGTTGAAGGGCTTCATCCCCGTGGCGCGCATCGGTCACGACATCCTGTTGCCCTCCACCTGGGTCGACAAGAAGAACAAGCTGAGCGATCGCGATCACTATCTGATCATGGACACGGGCGCGAGCGCGACCAACATCTCGCCGGCAATGGCCAAGGAAATCGGCAAGCTGCATGGCTCGGACGTGGAGTTCACCGGACTCTCCGGAAAGGTCAAGAAGGTGTGGGAGTCGGACTACTCGGCCATGCGCGTCGCCAACCTGATCCTGCCCGGTGCCGAGTACTTCGTGCTCGATAACAAGTCTCTCTCGCACAACATCGGCTTTGAAACCGACGGCCTCTT
The DNA here is from genome assembly GCF_025685575.1 of Granulicella cerasi. NCBI lineage: Bacteria > Pseudomonadati > Acidobacteriota > Terriglobia > Terriglobales > Acidobacteriaceae > Granulicella > Granulicella cerasi. The sequence continues at coordinate 42,691 of NZ_JAGSYD010000006.1, read as the reverse complement.
CGGATTGCCGACGCTGCAACGCCTCACCATCACCATCGACTACCGCGACAACATGGTCAAGCTGAACTACGATCCCAACCACGACATCGTTCGCTTCTAAGAACTGCGCAGGACGAAAGCGTCGCCATGATGGCGACGCTTTCTGCTTACGTATTCTTCGGGTCCACGGACTTGAAGCCGTACGTCTCGTAACGCGTCTCCATATTGCCGTTGCGCACGCTGACCATGGTGTAACCTTCCGGCGCTCCCATGTGCGTTCCGTGCCACCAGTTGCCGCTCACAGCGCCTGAGGTCACGTACGGCACGCCATGCCAGGTCACCTGCTCGTTGATGTGCGTATGGCCTTGCAGCACACCGATCACGTTGTGGCCCTCGAAGAGTTGAATCACGTCCTTCGAGTTCACAATCGGCCCCGAGTGCACCGACGGCTTCTTGTCGGGCTCGACGTAGCATTCCATCGCCGTCACCAGCGGGATATGCGTGCTCACGATCACCGGCTTCTCGCTGCCCTGCGCGGCGAGGTCCTTCGCCAGCCACGCAATCTGCGCATCATCGATGCGTCCTTCGTAATGGCGGTCCGCCGTGATGCCGATCGAGTCCAGCACGACAAAGTGCACGCCCTTGTGATCGAAGCTGTAGTACAGCGGGCTGATGTGGTCGGCATAGTACTTCTTGCCGAACAACGGATCGTTTAGCGCCACGCCGCTCTTCGCGTATACGCCGATCACATCGTGGTTGCCGATCGTGTGATACGTCTTCAGCCCCAGGTCCTGCTGCGTCTTCTCATACAGATCAAACAAAGCCAGCGAGCGCGTCGTCGGTACGCCCAGCGAATCGAACACATGGTCGCCACCCTGCAACGCGAAGTCCGCATGCTCCTTGCTCATCTGCCTGAACGCCATGGAGCAGCCCTGCGAAGCATTCAACTCCGGCTCAATGTGCGTGTCCGTCAGAAACACGAAGTTGAAATCTTCATGCTTCTTCGCCGTGGCGGCGACGGCGAGCGAAGGCGAGAGTGCGGCAACGGATGCGGCAGCGCCAGCACCCGCCAGAAAACGGCGGCGCGAAAGAGAGCGAGCAAAGGAGTCCATGCTCTGCACTCTATCCATGCGATGTGAACAGCATTTGAAAATCACAGTCGCTTTGCGATGCACTGGCGCATTGTCCATCAAATCGTGTACTGTGTTGCCGACACCTGAGGAGACCTCCTTTTATGCCTTTAGGCAAACGATTGCTCTCAACTGCGCTACTTTGCGCCACGCTTCCACTTGCTGCTCAACAAACGCCGACAGAACACATCGCCGTCGATGCCAACGCCGCGACGACGCCCTTCCCGCACTTCTGGGAACACGTCTTCGGCTCCGGCCGCGCGCACCTCGCGCTGCGCGAGCCCTATCGCAAAGACCTGGAAGCCGTGCACGAAGTCACGGGCTTCGAATACGCCCGCTTCCACGGAATCTTCCACGACGAGAACGGCGTTTACACCGAAGACATCGACGGCAAGCCGCACTACAACTGGTCCACCGTGGACGAGATCTACGACGGCCTGCTGAAGCGCCACGTGCGCCCGCTCGTCGAGCTCAGCTTCATGCCGAAAGCACTCGCCTACAACCCCGACGCCCTCCACGCCTTCTGGTACAAGCAGAACGTCTCCGGCCCCAAGAGCATGGCGCGCTGGAACGACTTCATGCGCGCGTTCGCACAGCACATGATCGAGCGCCACGGCATCGACGAAGTCTCGCAGTGGTACTTCGAAGTGTGGAATGAACCGAATCTGGACTTCTGGATCGGCGTTCCGCAGCAGAAGACCTACTTCGAGTTCTACGCCAACACGGCGAAGACGCTGAAGTCCGTCAGCCCGCGCCTCCGCGTCGGCGGGCCGGCCACCTCCTCCGCGCATTGGATCCCCGAGTTCATCGCCTACATGAACGCGAACCATGCGCCGGTAGACTTCGTCTCCACCCACGGCTACGCGGACGACTCCACCGAAGACTACTTCGACAAGACGATGGACATGCCGAAGGACGAGCGCGTCTGCAAGGCCATCGCCAAGGTGCACGACCAGATCAAGGCCTCCGCCATGCCTAACGTTCCCCTCTTCTGGACCGAGTGGAGCGTGCAGGGCCAGAACAACTCGCGCGACACCATCTTCACCGGCCCCGGACTGGCCAACACCATCCGCCAGTGCGATGGCTTCGTGGACGAGATGAGCTGGTGGACCTTCTCCGATGTTTTCGAAGAAGGCGGCCCCATCCTCCACCCCATGAGCGGACAGTTCGGCATTCGCGGCAAGTGGGGCATCAACAAGCCGGCGTTCTACGACTACGCGCTGCTGCATAAGCTCGGCGAGAAGCGCATCGCCTCCACCTCGGACGACGCGATCATCACGCGCCGCGCCGACGGTTCGCTCGTCATCGCCGCATGGAACATCGTCGATCCCGACGCCGCCAACGAGAAGAACGAAGTGGACAGCGAAGGCCGCACGAAGGCCGACGCCGGCATCCACGGCCCCGAGAAGACCATCGAGCTCGACCTGAAGGGTGTCGCTCCCAATGCAAGCCTGACAATCGAGCGCGTGGACGCCACGCACGGTAACGTGCTGCCGAAGTTCTGGGCCATCGGCGCGCCGGACTATCCCACCGAAGCGCAGGTCACCAAGCTGAACGCCGAGACCGCACTTCCCGCCCCCGAGCGCGCCAAGCTCTCCAACGGCAAACTCACCCTCAAGCTCACACCGAACGCGTTAGTGCTCGTCACGATCGCGCCACGGTAAACAAGGTCGTCTCCATGGGACGCAGGCTTCTTCGCACCTCCATCGCGAAGCAGCCTGCGTCATTTTTTTGTTCGCAGAGCAGCTCATCGAGATCTGCGCTTTCTCACGCGGCAACTATGCCGTAGGATCGAAGAACCCAATCACTCCATCGCATCAGCGATATCTCAGGACCTTCGGCTTTGCTGAGTTTTTTGCCCCACCGCATCCTCCGCGCCAGCGTCTTTATTCTTACGGCTACGCTGACCACCGCGCGCCTGAAAGCCCAGACCGCGTGCACCATCCAGCCGGAAGAACATCTCACCGCAGTACAGCAACTCATCAAAGACAAGAAGGCTCAGGAAGCCTACGACCTCGCACGGAAGAACGCTGATGCCCTCTCGGCAGACACCGCTCCCGAAGCGGACTTCGTCAAAGCGCAAAGCGACTTGCTTCGCGCAGGGATCTTCAGCCGTCAATATCGCAGAGCTCTAACTGACGCGGAAGCAGCTCTGAAGCGATACCCGCAAAGCGCGATCCTGAATGAGCTTGTAGGGTGGGCGCACTTCTCGCGAGGGGAGATCAGCCTTGCCATCGCAGCGTATGAAACCGCGTTGAAGCTTGATCCCTGCTCAGCCCGCATTCACTTCGACATCGCTCGCTATAACCATCTCAACGAGCAACACGTCAGCGAACAGAAACAACTTCGCGTCGCACATCAACTCGCGCCGAACGATCCGACCATCACCAAAGCCTGGAAGGAGTTCGAAGCCAACTCCCTCTCTGCCAGCGAGATCACTGACCGCACTATTCGCTATCTCGCACGCACCGATCTTAGCCCCAAAGATCGCGCCGCCGCAGAACATGACCTCGCCGTGACGCAGAGCTACAGCAAGGGTTCGTGCCACATCACACATCCCGTCGAGAAAACCACGATCCCGATGGTCGACGTCGGTCTAGCGATGACCTATGCAGGACTCTCGATCGGCCTGAACATGAGCTTCAACGATAAGCCGGCAACGCTACAAATCGACACGGGGGCGTCCGGCATTACGATAAGCCAGCGCCTCGCAAAGGCTGTCGGGCTTGTCTCTGAAGCACGCGTCTCCACGTTTGGGGTTGGAAGCGACGGCAACATGGCCGAAGACACTGCGCACGTTGAGAAACTGCGCATCGGCGCTCTCGAGTTCGAAAATTGCATGGTTCACATCATGCGTTCCGAACGACTCCATCAGGACGGCCTCATCGGCACAGACGTCTTCGCTCCCTGGGTCGTGACACTCGACGCCAACCATCATCAATTGCGCCTCTCCCCCTTGCCGCCTCTCCCCGGCGAGTCCGCAGAGAACACGTCACTTCCCACCTTCGGCTACCGCGAGCCCGCCACGCCGCGCAATCGCTACACACCACCGCAGTTCGCGACGTGGACACCCGTATATCGACAGCATCATCTGCTGCTTTTTCCGACGAGCGTGAATGAACACCCAGCGCGCCTGTTCATCATGGATACCGGAGCCTCCGCGCAAGGCGTTATCTCCATCGACGCGGCCCGCGAAGCTACCAATGTGGAGGCAGGAGGCAGGACCGTCGTGGGCCTAAGCGGCAAGAGCGAATCTATGGATACTGGCGACTACACACTCACTTTCGCCCATGTTCGCGACCAATACATGCACGTCCCCGCGCTGCCCCTCTATCAGTTAGAGACAAGTGGCGGCGTGAACATATCTGGCCTCATCGGCTTCAGCACTCTGCAGAAGCTTGTCATTTCCATCGACTACCGCGACTCGCTCGTGCTGGCCATCCCTATCGCCAAGGCGAAGAGCTCGCCTTACTAGAGCCCGTTCTCCGAACAACACAAAACGCCCCAGCGAAAGCTGGGGCGTTTCCATTGTTGAGACAGCATTAGTTCTTGTGCTGTGCCGAAGCGATCTTCTCTTCTGCCACGCGAGCGTCCGTGTTGGCTTCGTCGTACTTCTCACCATCGTCGCCAGCCTGGTTCCAGAGCTCATGAGCTTCCTGGAGTTCAGCCTTCGCGGCGTTGACGTCGATCTCTTCCGGATGCAGCGCAGTCTCCGCGAGGATAGTGACGCGCTCCGGCAGGACCTCGACGAAACCCCAGGCCACAAAGAAGGTCTGCTCGCCGGACGCACCACCGTGGAGGCGGACTTCACCAGCGCCAAGCTCGGCCAGCAACGGAGCCGCGCCATAGAGCGCCTCCATGTAGCCGGTCAGCGCGGGAAGCTCCACCGCCGACGCCGTCGAGTCGAAAACGACTCGATCTGGCGTGACAATGCGCACCTGCATCAGGCCCGAGTTGTTGGTTGCGTCTGCCATTGCTTACGCCTGTGCCTTCAGCTTTTCGGCTGCAGCGAGAACGTCCTCGATGCCGCCCTTGAGGTAGAACGCCTGCTCAGGAATCGAATCGTGCTTGCCTTCGATGATCTCCTTGAACGAACGCACGGTGTCTTCCACCTTGACGTAAGCGCCGGGGATACCGGTGAAGATTTCCGCCACGTGGAAGGGCTGCGACAGGAAGCGCTGCACCTTACGCGCGCGGGTCACCGTGAGCTTGTCCTCTTCCGACAATTCGTCGATACCGAGGATGGCGATGATGTCCTGCAGGTCCTTGTAGCGCTGCAGAATACGCTTCACGCCCTGCGCCACGTCGTAGTGCTCGTCGCCGACGATGCGTGCCGAAAGGATACGCGAGGTGGAGGTGAGCGGATCCACGGCGGGGTAAATGCCGAGCTCCGACAGAGGACGCGAGAGAAGCATCGTCGCATCGAGGTGAGCAAAGGTCGTCGCCGGAGCGGGATCGGTAATATCGTCGGCGGGCACGTACACAGCCTGCACCGAGGTTACCGAACCCTTCTTGGTCGACGTAATGCGTTCCTGCAGCTCGCCCATTTCGGTCGCGAGGTTCGGCTGGTAACCTACCGCCGACGGCATACGACCGAGCAGCGTCGATACTTCCGAACCCGCCTGCGTGAAGCGGAAGATGTTGTCTACGAAGAGCAGCGTGTCCGCGCCTTCTTCGTCACGGAAGTATTCCGCAACGGTGAGGCCGGTCAGCGCCACGCGCAGACGAGCTCCTGGCGGCTCGGTCATCTGGCCGTAAATCAGCGCCGCTTTGCTCTTGTTGAAGTCGTTCGGATCGATAACGCCCGACTCCTGGAACTCGTGCCAGAGATCGTTACCCTCACGGGTACGCTCACCTACACCAGCAAATACCGAGAAGCCACCGTGCTTGGTCGCAACGTTGTTGATCAGCTCCTGAATCACGACGGTCTTGCCGACGCCGGCGCCGCCGAACAGGCCGATCTTACCGCCCTTCAAGAACGGGAGGATGAGGTCAACGACCTTGATGCCCGTCTCGAACATCTCTTCCGAGGTCGCCTGCTCATCGAACGCCGGAGCGAGACGATGAATCGGGCGGTGAGCCTTCGCGTTCACCGGGCCGAGCTTGTCGACCGGCTGACCGAGCACGTTCAGCACGCGGCCCAGGGTCTCACGACCCACAGGAACCGTGATGCCGGCGCCCGAGTCAATCGCCTTCATGCCACGCACCATACCATCGGTCGATTCCATGGCGATGCAACGCACACGGCCTTCGCCGAGATGCTGCTGCACTTCCACCGTCACGTTGATGGGCGCGGGAGTGTCGAAGCCTTCGCTCGTAATCACGAGCGCCTGGTAAATCGGCGGCATCTTCGACTCTTCGAACTGAACATCCACGGCCGGGCCGGAGATGCTGATCACTTTGCCAATGTTTTGTGTATCTGCCATAGTCTCTCTTCGCGTTCCTTAGAGCGCTGCCGCTCCTGAAACGATTTCGATAATTTCCTTCGTGATCGCTGCCTGACGCACGCGGTTCATCGTCAGTGAAAGCTTGTCGATCAGCTCACCGGCGTTCTTCGTCGCTGCATCCGTCGCCGTCATACGCGCTGCATGTTCTGCAGCAATCGACTCGAGGATCGCGTGGAAGATCTGCGTCGTCACATAACGAGGCATCAGGTGGCGGAAGAGCTTCTCGGGCGGCTGATCGTAGATGTAGTCCACGTCCGCCGTACCGAACTTCTTCGCTTCCGCTTCTGCAACCTTGTCTTCGGTCTCGATGACGTGGACGCCGGAAGCCGCTGCAGCCTTCGCCGCCGCTTCCTTCTGCTCTTCCGTCATCTCTTCCGCTGCGGTGATCTCATGCGAACCCAGTTTGCGGATCGGCAGAAGCTTCTCCACCACCACGCGCTGCGCAATCACGCTCTTGAACTCGTTGAACACGATGTACACCGAGTCGATCTCCGCATGTTCGTAGCGCTTGATGATCGCCTCGGACATCTTCGTGATCTCGGTGAAGTCACCCTTCACCAGCAGCGTCGGATGCTCGACTACGACTTCGACGTTCTCCGCACGATGACGAATGTCCTCGATGTGCTTCGAAAGCTCGTTGTCGTAAAGCTCTTCCTTGTGCTCGTACACCGCTGCAGGGTACTTGCGCTTATAGAAGCCGATCGCCTTCTTGCCCACAGGCTCGATGTCGATGGTCTGGCCAGCAGCGCGACGCTCATCGATGAACTTCTGCGCGGCCTTGCCAATGTTGGAGTTGAAGCCGCCCGCGAAGCCCTTGTCACCGGCGACCACAATCACCAGAACATTCTTCTCTTCGCGCTCTACGAGCAGCGGGTGCATGATGCTGCCGGTCTCTTCATTGAAGAGTTCCGTGCGACGCACCAGCGATTCCAGCACAGCCGTCAGCATCTGCGCATAGGGGCGGGCCTGAAGGGCACGCTCCTGCGCACGACGCAGCTTGGCCGCCGAGACCATCTTCATGGCCTTGGTGATCTGCCGCGTGTTCTTCACGCTGCGGATGCGCCGCCTTAGATCGAGTACGTTTGCCATTCTCTGTCAGCTTCTCGCTTAGGCCTTCGCGGCCTTCTTGTGCTCAGCCTGGAAACCCTGCTTGTAGTCGTTGATCGCGTCCTTCAGGCGTGCCTTCAGGTCGTCGTCGAGGGCCTTCTTCGCTTCGATGTCAGCCAGCAACTGCGACTGAGCCGAGTCGAGATAGCCGTAGAAGCCAGCCTCGAATGCGCCGATATCCTTGACCTCAACGTCGTCCAGCAGACCGTTGGTACCAGCGAAGATGATCGCTACCTGCTGTACCCAGGTCAGCGGCTGGAACTGGGGCTGCTTGAGCAGCTCCGTCAGACGCGCGCCACGGTTGAGCTGGTTCTGCGTTACCTTGTCGAGATCCGAACCGAACTGAGCGAACGCTGCGAGCTCGCGATATTGAGCCAGATCCAGCTTCAGCGTCGAACCCACCTGCTTGGTCGCCTTAATTGCCGCCGCGAAGCCTACACGCGACACCGAGAGACCGACGTTCACAGCCGGGCGAACGCCCGAGTTGAACAGATCGGTTTCGAAGAAGATCTGACCGTCGGTGATCGAAATCACGTTCGTCGGAATGTAGGCCGAAACGTCGCCAGCCTGCGTCTCGATGATCGGCAGAGCCGTCAGCGAACCGCCGCCGAGCTCCTTCGACATCTTCGAGCTGCGCTCGAGCAGACGCGAGTGGAGATAGAACACGTCGCCCGGGTATGCTTCACGTCCCGGCGGACGACGGAGCAGCAGCGAGATCTCGCGGTACGAAGCAGCGTGCTTCGAGAGATCGTCATAGATGATCAGCGCGTGCATGCCGTTGTCGCGGAAGTATTCGCCCATCGCGGTCGCCGCGAACGGTGCGAGGTACTGCATCGGTGCGGGCTCCGAGGCCGTCGCCGCCACCACGATCGTGTACGCCATCGCGCCGAAGCGCTCGAGCGTCTGCACGGTCTGGGCTACCGACGAACGCTTCTGGCCGATAGCGCAGTAGATGCAGATGAGGTTGTTCTTCGCCGAGTTGATGATCGTGTCGAGCGCCACAGCGGTCTTACCCGTCTGACGATCGCCGATCAGCAACTCACGCTGGCCACGGCCGATGGGAATCATCGTGTCGATGGCCTTGATGCCCGTTGCCATCGGCTCCGTCACGGACTGACGATCGATAACACCCGGAGCGATGCGCTCCACGGGGAGGGTCTTGTCGGTGTTGATCGGGCCCTTGTCGTCGATCGGCTGACCGAGCGCGTTCACGACGCGACCGATGAGCGCTTCGCCCACGGGCACGCTCATGATCTTGCCGGTACGCTTGACCGTGTCGCCTTCTTTCAGCTCAGCATAGTCGCCGAGCAGCACAGCGCCGACCTGGTCTTCGTCCAGGTTCATGGCCAGACCGGCCACACCGTGCGGGAACTCGATGAGTTCGCCAGCCATGACCTTGTCCAGGCCGTGTACGCGCGCGATACCGTCGCCCAGGGTGACGATCGTGCCGACTTCGTCCACCTGCACACGCTGCTCGTAGTTCTCAATCTGCTGGCGAAGCAGCTCCGTAATTTCGTTTGCTTGAATCGTAGCCATGCGTTTCTCTTTGTCCTTCGTACTTCTGAATCTTGTTCGTTTCTCGTGAGGGCTTAGGCCGCGTTCACGAGGCGTTGCTTCATCTGCTCAAGCTGAGCGCGGACGGAACCATCGTACACAGTCGAACCGACCTTGACGACCGCTCCACCAATCAGGCTCGGGTCCTGCGTGTAAGTCGCCTTCACGCGATCATCGCCCGTCATATCGGCAATCTTCTGCTCGATCAGCTTGCGGGCTGCTTCATCCAGCGGGTGAGCGCTGATCACTTGAGCTTCAGCCACATGGGCAGCCTGATCAGCCAGCGTGTGGAACGCCTCGACCATGTCGCCAAACTCGTGCATGCGCTCGTGCTTGGCGATCAACGCGATGAAGTTGCGCACCTGCGTCGAGATGCCGGTACGGCTGCTCAGCGCATCGAGGAAGCGAAGCTTCTGCGGCTCAGGAATTGACGGGTTGATGAGCACTTCACGAAGCTCGGAGCTTTCGCCCAGCATCGTGTTGAAGTCCTTAAGCTGCTGCTCAACGGAAGCACTATCGAGGTGCTGTTCAGCAACAACCTGGCTTAGGGCGTGCGCGTAACGCAGCGCAGCGGAGTTCGATGCGGCCATTAGTTTGCGCCTCCCTTTCCACCCAGCTTGTTCGCGAAGCTTTCCACCAGCAGGCGGTCCGTTTCAGCGGTCACCACCAGCTTGCGCGCTGCCTGCTCGACAGCAAGCTCTGCAGCGTACTTCTGGATCTCGCGGCGAGCCATCGCGGTCGCGTTGTGGATCTCGCTCTCAGCTGCGGCGACGATCTTGACCTTCTCGTCTTCCACCGACTGCTTGATGCGCTGTTCGTCGCGCTCGGAGTCAGCCTTGGCCTGTGTGCGGTAGTCAGCGATCTGCGTGTCCAACTTGGCAAGACGCTCTTCCACCGAGTTGAGGCGAGCCGTCGCCTCTTCCGTTGCGGTGCGCGCATCGACGAGCTGCTTCTGAATGTTCGACGAACGCTCGCGGAAGGTCTTGGGCAGAATTTTCAGCAGACCAAAACCCACAGCAAAAGCCAGCAGCACGAAGTTCAGCACTGTGAAGGCGGTCGCAGCCTGCTCGACGTTCATGCCGAGCGCCTTGCCCATCTTCTGCACCATCGGCGAGTGACGGAATTCTTCGTCTTCGTCCTTCACTTCCTGCTTCTTCTCAGGAACCTTCGCCATCGGCGAGGAGGACGGAACGGAGATGCCCTGCGAGGCTTCCTGCGCGAACGCACGAGGAGCCACAGACGCCGGAGCAAAGAGCACCAGCGCCATCGCAGCCATCATCAGCTTCTTGGAAAGGTTTGCCATTAGCGGGCCTCCGTGAACGACGCGCCCTGCGGCAGCACTGCGCGGAGGATCTGCTCGGAAAGCTGATCGGCAGCCTGCTCGATCTGCTGGCGAGCAACCACAGCCGAAGCTTCGATCTCGTTCTTGGCGACGCGGACGCGGTCCTGAGCGATCGTGCGCGCTTCGTTCAGCGCAGCATCCTTCTCGGACTGCAGCTTCTGCAGCTTCGCTTCGCGCTCCGCCAGAATCTCTGCACGCGCAGCGCGCAGCTTGGACTCGAAGGCAGCCGTCTCGGCTTCCGCCGCAGCGATCGCTGCACGAGCCTGATCCATCGCGCCCGTCGTGCGGGCACTGCGCTCAGCCAGCGTCTTCTTCAGCGGCCGATTCACCAGCAACTGATAAGCCACGACCAACAAAACAAACAGGATGGCGGTTGGCAAGGAACCAAGCACAAGACCGCCAAGTTGATTCAAAATATCCATGTGTTTTTCAGGGTAGAACAGGTAGGGACCGAGTTGCGATCACCTTCACAGTCGGCCATCCTTGAAACGGAGTGCGACCAACCGGCACCAACGACAGAAAACCTGCCTTTGGTACTTGTCACTTGTAGCAAAGCTGACTGCGGAAAGTCAAAATGCGCGTTCGTTTACCGATTACGGTGATCGGTAATAGATCGGCGAACGAGACAAACGATCATCTGATCGAATTCACCTCTCCGATCATCGAAATTCACGAATTATTTGCTCGTCGGACGAACCACCGGGGGTACACTTGTTCCACCAGCCGAGACCCGTTCCGGGTCGTGCAGGCCGCGTGATCCGGGGACTCCACCTCCGCTCCCCAGGATCAGGCGGCCTGTATTATTTCTGCCGCCAAATCCGACTATCTCGCAGCGCTTTGTCATCCTCGAAGGGGATCTGCGTCAGCATCAGCAGGCTGTGTAGCCTCTTCCCTCACCCAGAACTTCCGATAGCGCTCAAGCAGTGAACTCGGTCCGTGCGCGGTGAAGTAGGTGAGGTTGCCTTCGAACTTCTGGCGCGAGATGTTCGCCCCACGCTCTAGAGCAGCGATCACGCGCCCTTCAGCTTGCGGGATCCGGAAACGAATTTCTGCAAGCGGATCGGCCGTAAGAGCTGCATCGATATGCTTCAGCAGATCGGCCAGACCCTCGCCGCTCAACGCCGATACAGGAATCTCTCCCGGCCCGAAGATGCGTGACTCGGGACCAAGCAAATCGATCTTGTTCAGCACCTGGATCGTCGGCTTGTCGCCTACGCCCAGTTCGTTCAATACGATCTCCACCTGCGCTTTCTGCTCCTCAAGCGTCGGCGAAGCAGCATCACGCACATGGACGAGCAGCTCGGCGCGCTCGACTTCCTCCAGCGTCGCGCGGAAGCTCGTCACCAGCGCATGAGGCAGATGCCGCAGGAACCCTACCGTATCCGACAGCAGCACCTTGCGACGCGAAGGCAACGTCAGCTGTCGCAGCTTCGGATCAAGCGTGGCGAACATGCGCTCCGAGGCCAGCACCTCGGCACCGGTGATCGCATTGAAGAGCGTCGACTTGCCCGCGTTCGTGTAGCCGACCAGCGCGACCGTCGGTACAGGCACGGCCTCGCGGCGTCCGCGCTGCTGCCGTCGAATCCGTCGCACCGCCTCAAGCTGCTGCTTGATGCGATCGACGCGTCCGCGAATCTTTCGCTTGTCGGTTTCAAGCTGCGTTTCGCCCGGACCGCGCGTGCCGATGCCGCCGCCGGTCTGCGACATGCTCTTGCCCTTGCCGCCGATGCGCGGCAGTGAGTACTCGAGCTGCGCAAGCTCCACCTGCAACATGCCTTCACGCGTGCGAGCGTGGCGAGCGAAGATGTCGAGGATCAACTGCGTGCGGTCGATGACCGTGACCGGCAATCGTGCTTCCACGTTGCGCGCCTGCGAAGGCGAGAGGTCGTGATCAAACAGCACGAGCGACGCGCCGGTCGACTCCACCGTCGCAACGATCTCGTCGAGCTTACCGCCTCCGACGAGCGTGGCGGGATCAGGCTTGGCGCGATGCTGCAGCACGACCGCCGCGATGGTCGCACCGGCCGAGCGAGCCAGTTCCTGAAACTCTGCAAGCGATGCTTCGAAGTCGAGATCAGCGGCCGGCGGCTGCACATGCTCCACGCCGCCCTGCCCAGCCGCATCGATTGCCGCAGACGCACGTGCTGCAGACGCCACCGGCGACAGCTTCGGGCGTCCTGCGGAGAAGTCCACGCAGACGAGCACAGCCCGCTCGCCAATCGCCTCTTGTCTGCGACGCAGAAGCTCGCGCTCCTGCTCGGCAGAACGTTTCAGGCGGTTGGCGCCGGGGTGATGCGATGTGTTGTAGTCAGCCAATCTGCGTCGTGCGACCTGCGCGCAGCGTTACTCGACCGGCTGCGCTGCCGGAGCATGCGACACGCGCGATTCACCATGCGGACGCGAATCGCTTCCGTGGTTGCGCATGTTTACGACCGTCGAGATCGCATGCTTGAAGATGAGTTGTTCCTGGGCATTGTTTTCGAGCAGTACCGAGTACTTGTCGAAAGAACGAATCTTGCCGGTTAGCTTTACGCCACTGACGAGATAAATCGTGATGGGGCTCTTGTCCTTACGGACGGTGTTCAGGAAGGTGTCCTGAATATTTTGTGCCGGCTTGGGGTCCATTGTGCCGATCTCCTGATTTCGTTGTTGCTCTTGGTGAAACAACTTATTGCAGAAAAGGTTTGCCGAGCGCAGAGCTCGCCTACCCAGACGTGCAGGGCTACAGCCTAACCCGCAAGCAGCGCGATGAGCAAATAAGTCTTCGCTATACCGCCGCCAGTCTATAAGACGCGTCCCACGACGTTTAGGATAAGGACGATGTCAGATTCCGCACTCAGCCCCGTTCCTCTGCTGGATTTCAGCCGCGAATACCAGGCGCACCGCGAAGAACTCCTCGCCGCTCTTATCGAAGTCGCAGACACGCAGCGATTCATCCTGGGCCCTGCAGTGCAGCAGTTTGAGGCCTCGGCCGCCGCTTCGCTCGAGGTGGAACACGCAGTGGGTTGCGCGAGCGGAACCGATGCGCTCTGGCTCGCGCTCGCGGCGCTTGAGGTCGGCGGCGAAGAAGGAGTGGCCGAGCGCGGCCAGCAGGCCGTCGTCACGACGCCCTTCAGCTTCTTCGCCACGGTCAGCAGCATTCTGCGCGCAGGCGGTGTGCCGGTACTCGCCGACATCGATCCCCTCACCTTCAACCTTTCCGCGACAGCCACGGCCGAAGCCATCGAACGCCACCACACGGCGAGCGGCGCGCAGGTCGCGGCGATCATGCCGGTGCACCTTTACGGCCAGTGCGCGGACATGGACGCCTTCACCACGCTCGCCACGCAACACGGCGCGGTGATCGTTGAAGACGCGGCACAGGCCTTCGGAGCAAAGTGGAACGGCGTGCAGGCCGGCTCGCTCGGCGATGCCGCGGCCTTCAGCTTCTACCCCACCAAGAACCTCGCCGCGATGGGCGACGCAGGCATGGTCACCACGCATGACGCCGCTACCGCTGAGCGTGCGACCATGCTCCGCGCGCATGGCATGAGGAAGCGCTACTTCCACGATGAGGTTGGCTGGAACTCACGTATTGACTCGCTGCAGGCGGCCGCGCTCAGCGTGCGCCTGCGCTATGTGGAGGCTGGCAACGCGCGTCGCCGTGAGATCGCGGCGCTCTATGCCGAGGCCTTCACCGCCGCAGGACTGGTCAGCGATAGCGTGACGACCGGCATCGTGCTTCCCTACACCGATCCGCGCGCGGAACACGTCTTTCACCAGTACGTCATCCGCGCACCGCGCCGCGATGATCTGCGCGCGCACCTTGCTTCGCTGCAGATCGGCAGCGAAGTTTACTATCCGCTACCGCTGCATCTACAGGAGTCGCTCGCCTCGCTCGGCTACAAGCGCGGCGACTTCCCACACAGCGAAAAGGCCGCCGAAGAGGTCCTCGCGTTGCCCATCTATCCTGAGCTGCGTGACGACGAAGTCGCCACGGTCGTTGAAGGCATCCGCCGCTTCTACGCCTAACTCATTACTCGCAACTCACGGCTCATCACTCGAACGAAACTACGAGCCACGAATCTCTGGCTGCCCCATCCGTACGCGCAGATTGCGGACGGGTGGGCCTCTCCCCGCAAGGCGAAAGGCGCTCATCCACGATGAGCGCCTTTCACATTCCACAAAAACCTACCGCCGCTTTCTGCCAGCCTTGGCTTTCTTGTCCTTCTTCTCTTCCACCACAGGGTGCGCTTCGTCAGGCTTCTGCGTGTTCGGCGGCAGAATCCGACGTACGGTCGTCTCTTCCAGGCGATACGTCTTCTCGATCAGCTTGCCCGGCTTCACAATGCCTGTCTTCGGATCAGGCACAGGCGCGGGCGAATCCGCTGCCAGCGTGTGGTATTTGAAGATCGGAAGCTCCATCGCCGCCATCGCGGACTTGCCGTACGGGTCCTTGCCCTTGGTCACGACCACCGGTAGATAGCCTTCGATGTTCTTCTCGCGGAACGCGGTCTCATAACGATGTTTGTTGTGGTTCCAGGTGAAGACGCGCACCTGATCAAAGTCATACGGCAGCCCCGCTTTGTACGGTGCAAGCACGGTCACGTACTCGGGAATCTCCGTCACCGTGACGCCGTTGTTCATCACGCCTGATTCCGGATCGTTCACCGTCGCCAGCACATAGGCACCCACGATGCGCTGCCCTTCGGCGTAGCGCGCCAGCGCGTCCGGCTCGCTGACATCGATCAGACGCGAGTAGATCCAGCCGGTCTGCCCCTTGCTGTCGCGCACCAGCCACCAGTCTTCCATCGTCGGCGGAGCAATCGGGGACGTGGGATCGCTCGGATCAACATGCGGAGGCGCCTGCCCCGGCGGTAGCGGCTTCACCACCGTCGCACGCTGAATCAGGCTCATCGTGTCGCCTTCATTCAAGCGGAAAAAATGTTCGGTCGACCGGCCCGGCGCGATGTGCAGCACCGCTTCATCGCGAGTCACGGCCTTGGCGACAACAGCATCGTTCAGATGCTGCTGTTTGAGCTCATCAAAGGTGTCCATGAGCGCCTGATCTGCGGTGAGCTTCTCATCCAGCCAGCCCACGATGCCGCTCGGCGCCTGCACCTTGATGAAGCGGCGCTGGTGCTCGAGCACCGTCAGCTTCTCGCCGTTCTGCACCACGCCCGTGCGGTTGGACACCGCAGCGATGCGATCGCGCAGCGTAGCTTCTTTGGCTGTGACGTAAACGTACTTGGAGGGTCCGCTGTGCTTGCGAAAACGCGAGCATCCGCCGAGCATGATCGACGACGCCAGACCCAGTACTACCACCGCTTTGCTATGCCACCGCACTGCCCGCAACTAACGCCTCCTGCGCCACATCGCGCTCATCTCTATTGTGCAGGATGGCGCCCGTCGCTAGTGGGTTGCCGCAAGCGCAGGTGCAATGGAAGTACTGGTGCCCGTGGACTCGGTCGTCGACTGCAGGGTCAATCCGCCGCTCGAACCGATCAGGAAGACCTCCAGCCCCGCGCTCGAGTTGTAACCCGAGGCCACCAGGTAGCTGGTGCTCTTGTCCAGCGTCAGTGACGAAACCGACGACGGCGCATTCACGGTGCCCACGCTCGTGAGCGCACCGCTCGACTGCGAGAAGATCGAGATCGTGCTGTCGCCCTTGTTCGCCGCGTACAAGTAGCCGTAACCCGAAGAGAACGCCAGCGCAGACGGGCTCGTGCCCGTTAGGTAGGTCGAAGGCACGGAAGTCGTCACCGTGTTCGATGCGGCGGCGTACACCAACACCGAATACGTCGTCGCATTCGTCGAGCGCGCGATGTAAAGATTGTGGCTGCCATCCCACGTAATTGCGTTATCGCCATCTGCAGAAGACTGCGTATTCACATAATTCGGGTTACCGAGCGTGCCGCTGGAGGTCGTGAACGGAAAGACCTCCACGCCGCCCGAGCCCATCGCTACCGCCACGTAAGTATTGTCCGGCGAGACGCGAATCTGCTTCGGCACGATCGTATACCCGGTCGAATCCGTCAGCGGAATCGCGGCCGTCAGCGACAGAGCGCCGCTCGTTCCGAAGCTGTATACGTACAACTCCGGCGAAGTCGACGTAGAGCTGTCTACCGAGAAGAGCCAGTTGCCATCCGGCGAAATCGCTAGGTCCACCTGGCTGTAATTCTGCGTGTACTGGGCCGTGCCGCTGCTGGGCACACCGGCAGAACTCAGCACGTAGGAGTAGATATTGCCGTTCGTACCCGCTACATACAAGTAGCCGTTGCCGCTGCGAACGACCATCGCCGTCGGCGTGTAGGAAAGCGAAAATGGTGCGCCAGACACCTTGGCCAGCGTGCCCGTCGTATTGCCGTAGGCGTCCAGGTAGGTGCTGCCGGAGTAGCTATTGCCCGCGAAGATCACGTTCGAGGTCGTGCTCGTCGATGTGGTGCAGCTTGCCTTGCCTTCGCACTGGAAGAAAGCCCCGCATCCCACAAAAGCCGGCACCACCGCCAACACGCTCAGCGCTGCCACCCTGCTCACAACCGCTCGCCAATTCATCAACCCAGACGCTCCCTGCTGCGCGATTTTCCGCGTAAATCCGTCGATCTATTGTCGCAGCCTTTTGTTATGTCTGACGCGCAACACCGCGAGCCGTTATCATCTAACGCTGTATGCCCAGTTTTTCTGACAACATCTTCATCTTCGTGCTGGCGCTGCTGCTCTTCGGCCCGAAGCGCCTGCCCAAGCTCGCCCGCGAACTCGGCAAATGGGTTGGCGAATTCCGCCGCGCGTCCAACGACTTCAAGATGCAGATGGAAGACGAACTTCGCTCCAGCGAGCAGGCCGAGCGCGACAGGAAGATTTCCGCCATGGAAGCCGCAGCGCCCGCCACGCCCGCTCTTGACGAACCCAAGCCTGCGGAGTCCACGGAGTCGCGTTACCTCACGCTCGACTCCCCCGAGCGCTCGATGGAAGCGGCCACGCCTGTGGAAGCGCTGCCCGAACCAGCACCCGCGGAAGCGCCCACCGAACCTCTTCCCATCGCCTCTTCCGGCGAGTTGAACCTGATGCCGCCCGCCACCGGGCTTCCGCAGGGACGCTCGCCTCGCGCCACGACCGCATCCTCCGACCCTCTCGGCGGCCTTATCGACTCCATCCCCGTCGCCGACGAGAACAAGGAGAACCACCATGGCTGAGGACGTGCTCGACCGCGCCCGCAACGCCGTCAAGGACCGCGCTGACCTCCCCGGCATGAGCCTGATGCAGCACCTCGAGGAGCTGCGCAACCGCATCCTCTGGGCGCTTGCCTATCTCCTCGTCGGCGTCATCATCGCCTATTGCTTCCACAACCGCATCATCGACTTTCTGCAGAAGCCGCTGCTGGACATCGGGCAGCAGATGACGATGACGCATCCCACCGATGCGCTGAACCTGCAGATCAAAGCCTCGATCGTCGTCGGTGCGATCCTCGCCAGCCCGTTCATCCTGTACCAGATCTGGCTCTTCATCTCGCCCGGCATGTATGCGCACGAGAAGAAGTACGTCTGGCCCTTCATGTTCACCACCATTGGCCTCTTCCTCGCAGGCGCATGGTTCGGCTATCGCTGGGTGCTGCCCGGAGCCATGAAGGTGCTCATTCTGGAGATGGGCCACAACCTCAATCACATGATTACGATTGAGGACTACACAGGGTTCTTCCTCGCAGTGATCCTCGGCCTCGGCGCGACGTTCGAAATGCCGATCCTGATCTTCTTCCTGTCGCTCTTCGGCATCGTCAACGCGCAGTTCCTGCTCAAACACTTCCGCTACGCCGTGCTGGCGATCTTCCTGATCGCCGCGATCATCTGCCCCACGCCCGATCCCATCGGCATGTGTCTCTTCGCCACGCCGATGCTGGTGCTCTACTTCCTCGGGGTGTTCGTGGCGTACTTCGTCCACGCAGACACCGACGCCCGCGCGCGCTGGAGAATGATCGGCTGGGCGATCCTCGCGGTCGCTGCCATCGCCGCTGCGCTGTGGTTCGTCAAACCTCTCCACGCACATGACGCGATCATCCACTTCATTCAACACACCAGCAGGAAGCGCTAGCCCAAGACCATGAACCTACTTCGCACCCTCGCTGCTGCTCTCGCACTGACCACCACCACACTCGCCTCGGCACAGGGACATCCTGTGTCTGGCGCGAAGGTGATGGACCTGACGAAGCAATACCTCGCCGCCGCGCCGCATCGTGCGATCGGCACGCCCGGACACGAAGCCGCAGAGAAATTCATCCGCGACCACTTTGCGACGGAGGCTTCCAAGGGCAATCTCGTCGTCGATAAGTTCACCGCACACACCCCCGTCGGCATGCAGCCGATGACGAATTACATCGCCAAATTCCCGGGCAAGAAGGACGGCGTGATCGTACTGGCCTCTCACTACGAGACCAACTATCCGCTGCAGAGCATCGGCTTCGTCGGCGCTAACGACGGTGCCTGCACCACTGCACTGCTCATCGCACTCGGCGACTACTACCGTACGCATCCGCCGCAGGGCTATAGCGTTTGGCTGGTGTTCGACGACGGCGAAGAAGCCGTTGGCAAGGAAGGCATGGTGCCGAGCGATTCGCTGTACGGCGTGCGCCACCTCGCAGCAAAGTGGTCCGGCGATGGAACGATCGGCAAGATCAAAGCCTTCGTCGTCGCTGACATGCTCGGCTGGAAGAGCATGAACATCGACCGCGAAGGCAACTCGACCCCCTGGCTGCTGGACCTGCTGGCGAAGGCTGCAAAGACCACCGGCCACAGCTCGTCCGTTTTCGCCAACGAGATGACGATCGAAGACGATCACATCCCCTTCAAGCAGCGTGGTGTGCCGGTGCTGGACGTCATCTGCTACGAGTACGGCCCCTACGAGCAGAACCGTGGCGACTACGCCTTCCACCACACCGCGAAGGACACGATCGACAAGCTCTCCGTAGCTTCACTCCAGACCTCTGCTGATCTTTTCGTTGAACTCGTGAAGCTCATCGACCAGCACTAAAGCATCCCCAGCAGCAACGATTGTTTCTAACTCCTGAAGCCCCACCGGGTTTCAGGAGTTTTTTCTATGTCGCGAACCACTACCGCGCAGGACATCACCCGCATCGCCATGGGCGCAGCCCTCGCCGGAGCCGGCATTACGCATCTCACTGTCGCGCGCGAGGAGTTCAAGAACCAGGTTCCGCCGTGGATGCCCTTTGACACCGATGCGGTCGTGCTCGCCTCTGGCGTTGGCGAAATCGCCCTGGGCACGGCGCTCGCACTTGCGCCCGAAAAACTTCGTCCGCTCGCAGGCTGTGCGGCCGCAGGCTTCTTCGCTGCGATCTTTCCCGGCAACCTCGCGCAGTACACCGAACGCCGTAACGCCTTCGGCCTCGACACCGACAAGAAACGCTTCGGGCGCCTCTTCTTCCAGCCAGTGCTCATCGGCCTCGCGCTCTGGTCGGCAGGCACCATCGCCAAGAAGCGCAAACGCCTCTTCTGACGAAGTTACATCTTCGCTCGCTGACATACTGGAAGGCCCATCTGGCACTCTGGATACCTCGACCCTGACACACTGATGTCAACCTTCGCCGTCGCAGCGAACTCGCGAAACTCTAACCTGTTACACCGTACAATTCTTCCGAGTGACTCCTATCTCCCACTGGCTCTGGTTCCACGTCGCCGTCGTCGCGCTGATGCTGGCCGAGTTCGGCTTGCACCGCCTGTTCCCCGACCCGCACCGCAAGGCCGTCTGGGCCACAGTACTCTGGACCGTCGCCGCGCTCGCGCTCGCAGCCATTCTGCTACCGCTGTACGGCCACGCGCACGCCACCGAATACGTTGCGAGCTGGGCCATCGAGGAAGCGCTCTCCGTCGATAACCTCTTCGTCTTCCTGCTGCTCTTCAAGACCTTCACCATTCCTGAAGACCGCCAGCCCAAAGTCCTCTTCTGGGGCGTCGCCGGAGCCATCGTCATGCGCGGCGCGTTCATCGCCGGCGGTCTCTCGCTGCTCGCGCGCTTCCATTGGGTCGAATACGTCTTCGGCGCGCTTCTTCTCGCTGCCGCCGTCAAGCTCCTGAAACCCGAGGACGACTCTGAGGGTAATGAAGTCAGCCAGCCCACGTGGCTCCGCTGGCTCACTCGGGTTCACCCTGTCTCGCCGCGCACAGACACGTTCTCAGCCCGCGAAACAGTAGGCGGCAAGCTCGTATGGATGCCCACCACGCTCCTGCTCGCGCTCATCGCCGTGGAACTCACCGACGTCGTCTTCGCGCTCGACTCGATCCCCGCGGTGCTCTCGATCACGCGCATTCCCTTCATCGCCTACACCTCAAACATCATGGCTGTGATGGGTCTCCGCTCGCTTTACGTGCTGCTCGCCGCGATGCTGAAGAGCCTCCGCTTCATGCACTACGGCCTCGCCGCACTGCTCGCCTTCGCTGCGGTAAAGATGCTCGCCGTCCACTGGATCGAAATCGGCCCGCTGGCTTCGCTCGGCGTGATCGCGGTGGTGCTGGCGATCACCGTCGGCACCTCGGTCGCGTTCCGGCAGAAACAAGCGTAGTCTTCGCGGCACCGGCCATCAGGCACACGCGGTATCCTTGAAGAGATGTCCACCGCGATCGAAGTCCGCACGCCGTCCGCCAACTACACCGTCCACATCGGTCCCGGCCTGCTCGCGGACCTCGCCCAGCGCATCGCCGCGCTCCACACCACGCCCAAGGCGAAGCTCTTCGTCGTCACCTCGCCCGTCATCTGGTCGCACTGGTCCGAGCGCTTCCTCGCCTCCTTCGGCGGCACTCAGCCAGTCGTGCTGCAGGTGCTCGCCGGCGAGCAGTACAAGCGCTTCTCCACCCTCGAGTCCCTCGCCGAACAGCTTGCCGAACACGGCGCTGATCGCGACTCGATCCTCATCGCCTTCGGAGGCGGCGTCCTCGGCGACATGACCGGCTTCCTCGCCGCCATCTACATGCGTGGCATCCGCTACGTGCAGGTGCCCACCACGGCGCTCGCGCAGATCGACTCCTCCGTCGGCGGCAAGACCGGCGCAAACCTCGCGGCAGGCAAGAACCTCATCGGCAGCTTCCACCACCCGCTCGCCGTCTTCGCCGACATTGATACCCTCTCCACGCTGCCCGAAAACGAACTCCGCGCAGGCCTGCAGGAGTCCGTCAAAGCCGGCATCATCCGCGATCGCGAGCTCTTCGACTACATGGAGGCGCACACCGCCGCCATCCTCGCCGGCAATCACGAAGCCCTCACCCGCGTCATCGCCGACAGCGTGCAGATGAAGGTCAACGTCGTCGCCGAAGACGAGTTCGAAACCGGCGTCCGCATGTTGCTCAACCTCGGCCACACGCTCGGCCACGCCATCGAAGCCGCCACACGCTACGAGCAGCTCCTCCACGGCGAAGCCATCGCCTGGGGCATGATCGCCGCCACCTCCATCGCGCAGAAGCGCGGCATGGTCACCAGCGCACAGGTCGAGCGCATCACGAACCTCGTCCGCGCCTACGGCCCGCTCAAGCCCTTCACCGCCGACGTGCACGAACTCGTCTCACTCACCGCCAAGGACAAGAAGAACCGCAGCGACTCGCGCCGCTTCATCCTGCCCGTCGGCATCGGCGACGCCACCGTCGTCCGCGACGTCACCGAAGCCGAGCTCACCGTGGCCACAGAAGAGCTCTTCGCCCAGATGCCCACCCGCGAAGACCTCGCCGAAGCGAACGCCTGATGCCTACCGAAACCACTGGCGCACGCACCGCCAACGAACGCACCCAGGCCGAAGCCGCACAAAACGTGCAGGCGATGTTCAACTCCATCGCGCCCAAGTACGATCTGCTGAACCACCTCATCAGCATGGGCCTCGACCGCCGCTGGTGGCGCAAAACCGCCCGCGCCTTCACGCCGGTACTGAAGAACCCCGACGCGCGCATCCTCGACATCTGCTGCGGCACCGGCGACCAGACCTCCGCGCTACTAGCCGCGCGCCCTGCCAATGCAGCCCGACTCACCGGCCTCGATTTCTCGGCACAGATGCTCGACCGCGCCCGCTGCAAGTACGCCACCGAGCCGATTGACTGGATCGAAGGCGACGCCATGCACCTGCCCTTCCCCGACAACTCATTCGATCTCGTCACCTCGGCCTTCGGCTTCCGCAACCTCACCGACTACGCCGCTGGCCTGCGCGAGATCGCCCGCGTGCTTAAGCCCGGCGGCCGCATCGGCGTCCTCGAAGCTAATCAGCCCGAAGGCGCCAAGGCGCTCGCCTACAACCTCTACTTCTCGCAGATCGCCCCCCTCATCGGCGGCATGATCTCCGGCGACCGCGCGGCCTACAAGTACCTGCCCGACTCCGTGCGCCGCTTCCCGCGCCCGCCCAAGATGCTCGCCCTCATGGCCGAAGCCGGCTTCGTCGACGCCCACTGGGACGGCTACCTGCTCCACTCCGCTGGCCTTTACCGCGGCACCAAGGCGTAGACCACCGCGATCGGGTGCCCCACATCTCGATTCTTGAGATGTGGGTTTGCAGAAATTTACGGACATCACCACCGTCGGTGGCCCCATCCGTACGCGGCTTCATGCGGACGGGTGGGCAGCCACGAACGCTAGAGCGAGTTACGTCCCTTCGCCCCAAAACTCAGAAAGGAGGCAGCCCAAGAGGCCGCCTCCCCCCATCATCAGCACCTACACAAACTGCGCAGCGGGCCGAACCACTAGCTCGTTCACAGCCACACCAGCAGGCTGACCGATCGCATATGCAATCGCCTCAGCGATCGCCTGCGGCGGTTGCGCCACCTGCATGAAGTGCCCCATCTGCTCAGCAGTTTCCTTGTGCGTGATCGTATTGCCCAATTCAGTCTCAAACGCACCCGGCAGAATCACCGTAGTGCGAATGTTCTTGCCCACACACTCCTGCCGCAGCGTCTCGGTGATCGCCCCCACAGCCCACTTCGAGCCGCAGTACACCGCCGCCATCGGAAACGCGCGGATCCCCGCCACGGACGAGATATTCACAAAGTGCCCGCTGCCCTGCTTTTCAAACACCGGCAGCGCTGCGGCAATGCCATACAGCACGCCCTTCACGTTTACGTCGATCGTCTGCTCCCACTCCTCCACGCGCAGTTCGCTCAGCGGCGACAGCGGCATGATGCCTGCGTTGTTCACGATCACATCGATCTTCCCAAACGCCTTCACGCCCGCAGCCACAAGCGCCTCAAGATCAGCACGCTTCACCACATCGCAGGCCACTGCCAGAGCCTTGCCACCAGCGGCTTCGATCTCGCTCACGAGAGCATCCAGCCGGTCTTTGCGACGCGCACCGAGCACGACCACCGCACCCTGCTTCGCCAACTCCTTCGCCGTCACCGCGCCAATGCCGCTGCTCGCGCCCGTAATCACTACAACCTTGCCTTGAATGTCAGCCATGATTCGCTGTTCTCCTTGAAGGACAGCTTAGTGATCACACGCTCGCGACCGTTAGCCCGCTCCTGCCGAGTTCTTGCCTAATCCTCTTGCAGCCTCGACGCTCAAACGGCAATAGCTCCTTACTCGACCTCTACGACCAAGCTCTCAATCGCATGAAGCTGATATTTTCATCAGGCGCAGGATTCGCACGTCGTAATTTCATCCCAGCCTCGCGCGACAGATAAGACGAATTCCTCGAACCATTAACGGCTAAGATGTTCGCATCAAGACAAACCTCTGAAGACCTCAGGCTTCAGCAAACTCATGTCAAAGGGCCCCCCATGCTGCCTTTCCGTCCTCGCCTTGCGTCGTTCGCTATCCTCGTAGCATCCACCTCTTTTGTCGGCTGCGGCGTGGGCAACCTTGCCACCGCAGGCCCCGCGCAAGGTGTTCGCCTTCAAGGGCACGTCTTCGGCGGCCAACAACCCGTGAAGGGTTCGCATGTCTATCTGCTGGCAGCCAACAAGAGCGGCTATGGCGGCAACGGATACGCGGCCTCCACGAGCAATGCTTCGGTGTCCTTGCTCAATGCAGCCTCGACCGGCACGGCCGACAGCATCGGCGCCTACGTCAGCTCTGACGCAAACGGCAACTTCTCCATCACCGGTGACTACACCTGCCAGCCCGGCCAGCAGGTCTATGTGCTCGCGCGTGGCGGCGACTCCGGCTCCGGCAACAACGCTGAGATTGCCAACGCAGCCGTGCTGGGTGATTGCCCCACCACAGGCAGCTTTCTGGCGAGCGTCCCTTTCGTGAGCGTGAACGAAGTCACCACAGTCGCTGCGGCCTATGCTCTCGCGGGTTTCGCAACGGACGCGACACACATCTCCAGCTCCGGCACTGCGCCTGCGCTGATCGGCATCAAGAACGCTTTTGCCAACGCGAGCAATCTCGCCGATCTCGGCACTGGCTCTGCACTGGCCACCACGCCCGCAGGCAACGGTACCGTGCCGCAGACATTGCTCAACATGCTCGGCAACATCCTTGCCGGCTGCGAAAATACGGCTGACAGCACCGCAACTCCTGCGGCGCCATCATCGACCTGCCAGAGCCTCTTCGCAGCGACACCGACGGCTACCGATACCTTCACTGCGATGATCAATATCGCGCACAATCCGATCGCCAACATCAGTGCTCTCTGCGCACTTAGCAGCTCCACGGCGCCGTTCCAGCCGAGCCTGCCTTGCTCCACAACAGCGCTGCCGAACGACTTCAGCGTCGCGATCTCCTTCGCCGACTCCCACATCAACAATGGAGCGAGCAATGTCGCCATCGACTCACAAGGCAACGTCATCATCGAGGGCAACGCGGCACTCGTGAAGCTGACGTCCCTCGGAGTACCGTACCCCGGTTCGCCTTTCTCGGGCGGAGGCACCACGTACATGGCCATCGATCTGCAAGACAACATCTGGTCGCTCTATCCCGCGGAAAGCAGCAGCGGCGGATCTCTTCATGGACTCTCTGCCTCGGGTGTGACACTCCCGGGCACGCCGTTCGCTTTACCTGTCTCGTCTGCGCCCTTTGATATCGAAGGCGCATCCGGCTTGGCAATCGACGGTGCAGGCAACATCTTCTCGACAGAATCGATCGACTCCGTCATGAACAGCATTCGCATGAGTTACAACGGTACGGCGATCAGTTCAGTCAGCTACCCGCTGCAGGGCACGTCAGACACATACACAAACGCTCTGCGATTCGACTCCTCGAGGAACCTTTGGACCTCTCTCTTTTCAGGATCGAACGTACGCCAGAACGCTGGCACGTACGCCCAGACATCAGGCTTCCCCGTTACTGCAAGCAGAGGTTTCGCATTCAGCGTCGATCGCTCTGGAAGATTCTGGACCTCCGGGAATTCGAATTTCGTCTCGGTTAGCTCCACGGGCACGGTCACCACGATCACTCCAACCAGCTACGCGCCTGGCTTCGATATGACCTTCGACGGCGACAATACACTCTGGATGCCTTACCGAAATGGCAGTCGACTGCAGCACTTCACCAGCGCGGGAGCCAGCATCGTGCCTGGGTTTACCAGCGCCACCGGTCCACAGTACATCGCCATCGACGCATCAGGAGACATTTGGCTCACGCAGAACCTCGGTTCAGCGTCGGCCGTCACAGAAGTCATCGGCGCAGCCGGCCCGGTCACCACTCCCATTGCGCTTTCCGTGAAGAACGGTACCGTCGCAGCTCGCCCATAACCCAAACAGGAGATGGCGCCTGAGTCCTATGCAGTTCTGCATTGACCTCAGGCGCCTTTCTGTTTCCGATCACGAAAGATTCCGCCTGCTGCTACGGCTTGCGCGCAGAAGCGTATGAGCCAATCGGCTCCACGAACGGCTCTACTTCAATCCGCTCATAACGAATCTCGAGCACCTTCAAGTTCTCCTTGCCACCTGGAGCATCGAGCACGACACGATCGCCCTCTGCCGAACGCATAAGCGCGCGTCCTATCGGCGACTGCCAACTTACATGGTTGCGATCAAGGTCCACTTCATCGACGCCAACGATGCAAACCTCGCGCTCATCTCCAGCGGCATTTTCATAAAGCACCGTCGCACCGAAGAACGCCTTCGCCTCTTGCAGCTTCGACCGCGGAGCCTCAGGGTCGATCACATCTGCAGCTTCAATGCGCTTGGACAGAAAGCGAATCCGCCCGTCGATCTGTCGCAGCCTGCGCTTGGCGTATTGATAGTCCGCGTTCTCGCTACGATCCCCCAGACTCGCCGCCCACGCCACGGCCTCCGTCACAGCCGGACGGTCTTTGTTGAGCAAAAACTGGTGCTCCG
Source organism: Granulicella cerasi (assembly GCF_025685575.1). Classification (NCBI taxonomy): domain Bacteria; kingdom Pseudomonadati; phylum Acidobacteriota; class Terriglobia; order Terriglobales; family Acidobacteriaceae; genus Granulicella; species Granulicella cerasi. Next base: position 15,897 of record NZ_JAGSYD010000006.1, on the reverse strand, counting down.
CCTTCAACCGCTCGAGCCCACCGGGCGTAATGTAGTTCCGCACTGTCGTCGCAGGCACTTCTCGATTCGGTTCTCTCGTAAACCCTTTTCGCATGGCCCTATTCTCTCAGCGTGACGTTCGCTCACGTCTTGATTCATGCCTGATAGGAGAATCCTATCGCTCGATAGACTAGTCTATTCTTTGTTATGAGCAAGCCATCCACACGCGAACGCTTGATCGAAGTCGGCCTGCGTCTTTTGCGCTCTGCAGGCTACTCGGCTGCGGGCATCAACCAGATCCTGCAAGCCGCCGAAATCCCCAAAGGCTCCTTCTACCATCACTTCTCCACCAAGGATGAGTTCGTGATAGAGGTGATCGAGCGCTATGCCACAGGAGAGATGGAACGCTTAGAGCGAAATATCCAGAGCGCCTCCCTTTCTCCGCTCAAGAAGCTGCGGGCTTACTTCAAAGACCTCATTGCAACATACGGTCAACGAGGCGGACCGATATCAGGTTGCTTACTAGGAAACCTCAGCCTTGAGGTGGGCGGCCAAAATGAAGAGATTCGCACTCTTCTTGAAAGCGCATTCTCTGCCTGGCAGAAAGAACTCGCGAAGATAATTCGCGAAGCGATCGACGCGAAGGAACTCCCGAGGACCGTCAGACCCGACGACTTGGCCGCCCTGCTCGTCAACGGCTGGGAAGGTGCACAGGTCCGAGCAAAAGCCACCCAGAGCGACAAACCTCTGGAACTCTTCTTTAACTACACGTTCAACGTTTTGCTGAAGCCATAGCGACCCATTGGGAGGCAAAGCAGATTTTTCTGAATCCATGAACAGACTGGTCTAATCTATGACACCGTAGCTCCCATGTGAGCTCAATTCAACGACCAAGGTGAAATTCATGTCTACTGCAAACTCCAAAGGCACTGTCGTCATCACAGGAGCATCCTCCGGCATTGGCGCCGTCTACGCCGATCGCTTCGCCAAGCGCGGATACAATCTGCTACTCATTGCTCGGGACACAAAGCGTCTCACTTCCATCGCCGACACGCTGACCGCCGAGTACGGCATCGCAGTTGAAACATTGGCCGCCGACCTCACCGACAGGTCGTCGTTGCTTGCGCTCGAGACGAGGCTTAAAGCTGATGACACCATCTCCATCCTGGTCAACAATGCAGGCTTCGGCGGCACGAAATCTCTTACCGACTCCGACGTCGACGAGCTTGAAAACATGATCTTCCTCAACGTCACTGCGTTGACTCGACTCACCGCTGCCGTGCTCCCAAGTCTCATCGCGAAGAAGGCAGGAGCGGTGATCAATATCGCTTCGGTCGTGGCGGTCAACCCGGACGTGCTCAACGGGACTTACAGCGGCTCCAAGGCCTACGTGCTGAGCTTCACGCAGTCGCTCTTTAAGAACCTCAAGGACACCGGCGTACAGGTGCAGGCAGTCCTCCCCGGAGCCACACGAACGGAGTTCTGGGACCGCGCCGGGCTTCCGGTGCATAACCTCCCTGAGAAGAATGTGATGAGCGCCGAGGACTGCGTTGACGCGGCGCTGGTCGCCTTTGACCAGAAGGAACTCGTGACAATCCCAGCTCTTCCCGATGTAGAGGTATGGAACCGCTACGAGCAAGCACGCCTCGCGCTCTACCCGTTCCTCTCCAGCAAAGAAGCAGCACCACGTTACCGCGCATAATCTTAGACATAGAACGCCAGCGAGCAGACACGATCTCTCGCTGGCGAGTCGCTCCTACGCGCCAGCAGAGTTCTGTTACTTGCGATAAGGTGTTCCTTGTTGCACTCACTTCTGCGCCATCTGGAACTCTCGTGAACGAAGAATCAGACGAAGCCACCATCCGCCGTACTCGCGACAATTCCAATCGTGCCATCGCGCGCCGCAACCTCGCCGGTGTCGGAGCTTCACTCGCCGAGGACTATGTCGGCATCATCGGCGACGGCACCTTCGTCGCTTCACGCGCGGAGTATCTGCGCTTGTACAAGCAGGGTTTCGACCAACCGAAGCACGGCCTGACCTACGTACGCACGCCTGACGCGATCCACGTCGCGGAGGACCATTCGCTCGCCGCCGAGCATGGCCGTTGGGTCGCCACACTGCCCTCCGGAGAAGTGGTCTACACCGGCGTCTATTCAGCGATGTGGCGCAATGCGCCATCCGGTTGGATGATCCGCACCGAAACCTTCGTCACTCTTGAGAGTTAACAATAGCGAGGAGTTCGGCTCGTGACCTCTGATGTTTCATCTCTGTTAGCTCTTACCGATTGAGTTCTTAGGGACCTCAGTCCGATCACATCACTCGAGCATGCGCCGCCTCTTCGCCCTCAGCTGACCAACGCGAGTTCGCCCACAGTCATCAACTCCACCACATCTCTGCGGGGCGGCGCTCCAAACTGCCGGCGGTATTCGCGGCTGAACTGCGTCGCGCTCTCATATCCGGTCTCAAATGCTGCTGTCGCGGCGTCCATGCCGTTCATCAACATCAGCCGCCGCGCTTCGAAGAGTCGCAGCTGCTTCTGAAACTGCAGAGGGCTGCTTCCGGTCATCTCGCGGAAGTGATGATGCAGCGTCGACACACCCATGCGAGCATGCTCGGCCAACTCGTCAGTACGAAACGGCTCGCGATAATGGACTCGCAGCCACTCCACAGCACGCGCCACACGATGACTCTGCGAGCCAGTCGTGACGATCTGCCGCAGCATTCCACCCATCGTGCTCGTCAGCAGGCGATACAAAATCTCGCGCTGCAATAACGAAGCCAGCACAGGGATGTCACCGGGCTTCTCGTTCAATCGCACCAGGCGCAGCACGGCATCCATTAACTCCGGCGACATCGGTCCAACCGTCACAGCATGACCGCGCTCGTCACCTTTCACGACATCAAGCTCCGTCATGAGCTCACGCGCCATCTGAAGATCCAGCAACACAGCGCATGCCAGATAAGGCCGCGTGAGTGAAGCCCGCGTAATGCGCGAGAGCGCGGGCACATGGACCGGAGTCAGCAGACAACTCGCCTCGCCGAAGGGGAAGCTTTCTCCTCCGACATCCACGACCTTAGCGCCTTGAGCGACGATCGCAAACGCCGGCTCGTATACCTGGCACGCCCCCACCACAGGCTCATGCCGACGATACAAATGCAGCCCCGGCACGGCCGCCGGAAAGTCTCCTTCTTCCTGCACCTGCTTCGCAATCAACGTCGCCAGCTCCAGCCGCGCCTCGCTCATCCTTTCCCGCTTCGTCTTCATAGCAAGAGGATCAGGCAATCTACCGCACAAATGCAAACCAGAGGCCCAGGTTGGAAATCCTCGAAAGGAGGACGCCGTACGCGGTATCCTCGGAGGGATGACGGTCGAGTCCACGAACGAAGCCAGCGAATCCAAACGAGCGGCGGCCTTAGCCTCGCTGGTGGCGGCCACGGCCATCACGCTGCTGAAGCTCGTCACAGGCGTGCTCACCGGCTCGCTCGGCATGTTCTCCGAAGCCGCGCATTCTGGCATTGATCTCGTAGCTTCCGGCGTGACGTTGCTGGCGGTGCGGGCGTCCGACCGTCCCGCCGACGACGACCACAACTACGGTCACGGCAAGGTCGAAAATCTTTCCGCCGCGTTTGAGATTCTGCTGATGCTCGGATCCTGCGGCTGGATCGCCTATGAAGCCGTGTCGCGCCTGCGTCATCCCGATCATCTCCATCTGGCTTTTTCTCCCTGGCCGTTCGTCGTGCTGGGCTGCAGCATCGCTGTCGACCTCACGCGCTCGCGTGCTCTCCACAAGGCCGCTAAGGAACATCAGTCCGAAGCGCTCGAAGCCGACGCGATCCACTTCGGTACGGACATCTGGTCCGCGTCCGCCGTCATGCTCGGCCTCGCGTGCTCGTATATCGGTCAACGCTTCGGCATCGCCGCCCTGGACTTCGCCGACCCCATCGCCGCTCTCATCGTGGCAGGCATCATCCTCTTCGTTACGCTGCGCCTCGCGCGCATCACCATCGACTCGCTGACAGACGCAACGCCCCTTGAAGTCCGGCAGCAGCGCCACCGCGACATCGTCCGCGAGCTGGAGCGCATCACCGATGTGCTCAGCGTCGAACGCCTGCGCGTGCGTCGTTCAGGGCCGAAGTACTTCGTCGACATGACGCTCGGCCTGCCGCGCAACCTTACCTTCCAGCGCGCCGAGCAGGTCACGCTGGCCGCACGCTATGCCGTGCAGCAGTTTCTGCCAGACGCCGACGTCGTCGTCTCCACGCTCGCAGCAGTTGCGTCCTCGGAGTCTGTCTTCGACCGCGTCCGTGCGGTCGCCGCTCGCGCCAATCTCTCCATCCACGACGTGACCGTGCAGCAGATCGACGGCTCCCTGCATGTGGAACAACACCTCGAAGTGCCGGAGACGATGACGCTGCGCGAGGCACACGATGTGGCCTCCAGGCTCGAAGCCGACATTCGCCATGACGTGCCTGAGGTCCGTTCCCTCCTCACGCACATCGAGAGCGAACCCTCGACGATCGACGAAGCCGCGTCCGGTCCGCCGGCAGCCGCGCTGGAACGCAATTTCCTCAAGGTGGCGCGCGAGTTCCGCGACATTATCGACGTGCACGAGATCCGCGTAACGCGTTCGCACGGCGGCGCCGCGCACGGGCTGCAGATCTCCTGCCACTGCACGCTGCCCGACGGCATGGCCATGGACCGCGTACACGCTGTCATCACCGACCTGGAAGCGGCGTTCCGCCACGACCATCCCGACGTGACCCGCGTGTTCATCCACCCTGAGCCCGCGACCGACAACTGCCACGAAGAGCCCGTCGCGATATCCTTGTCTGCGGACCCAAGATGAAGCGCCTCTTTATCATCGCCTTCACGGCACTGACGATGATCGCCACCATGCTCGTCATGGCTGGCATCACCATGCGCATCGCGCTGCACACCGGCGAGACGGACGTCCCCAGCTTTTCGGGCATGACCGTCTCCGAAGCCACGGACGCCGCCCTGCGCGCCGGCCTCGACCTCACCATCGAAAACAAGTTCTACTCGACGACCGTTCCCACCGGACGCATCCTCTCGCAGGCCCCCGCGGTTGGCTCACAGGTGCGCAAGGGCTGGCAGGTGCGCGTCACCGAATCCCTCGGCCCGCAGCAGGTCACGATTCCGGACGTTGTCGGCAAAACCGAGCGATCGGCCGCGATGGCGATTCGCCGCGATCAGCTTGACCTCGGCACGCTCGCGCACCTCGATGCTCCCGGCGACGCGGACATCGTGCTCGCGCAGACTCCTCCGCCCGACGCTGGCGTTGACCAGCCACGTATTTCCCTGCTGCTCAGTTCTTCGGGATCAGGCGCGTCTGCGGCGTTCGTGTTGCCAAGCTTTGTCGGCCTAAGCTACCCCGCGGCGAACAGGGCCGCCGCCGCGCTCGGTCTGAAGACCGCTCTCATCGGCCAGACCACCACCAATATCGCAGCGACGGCGCTTCCTCCCGGCGCCCACCCCGGTCCCAACGGCACGTTATTGGATGCGGCAGGCGAGCCGATCGCCCGTCCCGCGGCCCCGCCGGATGTGGCGCAAAGCACCGGCCCCTCAGGCCCGGTCGTGAGCCAGTCACCGGAGTCAGGACATCGCGCAAATCGCGGTGACGTGGTGAGGCTCACCTTCTCGCACTTGACCGTGAATGCTCCCGCCGCTGTGACCACAACGGCGCCCACCGAGCACTAAACCACGGCTAAGCCTTTTCGAGAATAGCGGCGAAGAAGCCGTCTCCAGCGAACCCCACCCCCGGAAGCGTGCGCAGGAAGGCGCCGCTCAGGAGGTTCTCCCCCGCCGGCAACTTCAGCTGCATAAGCAGCGGCGCCACAGGGACGATCTTCACGTCGCGTAGGCTGCCAACGACGCGCTCGTTCTCCTCCGGCTCCAGCGAGCAGGTCGAATAAACGATGCGTCCGCCGGGTTCAAGACGGTGGAGGGCGGCAAGCAGGATTTCTCGCTGGCGGGCCGACTGGCGAGCGATGTCCTCGGCCGCAAGGCGCAACTTGATCTCCGGGTTGCGCGCCAACGTTCCGGTGCCCGAGCAAGGCGCATCGATCAGGATGAGATCGAAGCGTCCCTCGGTGGTCGGCAACTTTGCGGCATCCGCGGTACGCGTACGAACACGTCCCGGCAACTCGCGGTCAAGCCGATCGGCCAGACGCTCGCGGCGCTTCGGGCTGGCATCGGTGGCAAGAAACTTGGCCTCCGGCAGACGGTTCGCCAACACCAGGGTCTTGCCGCCGGGCGCCGCGCACGCGTCCCAAACCGACTTCGCCTCAGGCTTGGCGGCCGCAGTCAGTTCAGCCACCAGTCGCGAGCCGTCGTCCATCGGGAACGCCGCATCCGGGAAAAGCTCGCCGGCCGGAGGCTCCACGAGATCATAAGCGCAGATCGTTTCGGTGGCCGCCTTGCCGTAGGTATCTACCCACCGTTTCACCAGCCACGCGGGATGTCCCAGGCGGGCCGCCATCGCGTCGATGGACTCGACCAGCGGACGACGCGGGGTGACGATCTCGGTGGAAAGCTTGCGCAGCAGCGCGTTCACTAAGCCGGCAGCGCCGGGGTGTCCGGCGTGGCGGACAAGCTCCACGCTCTCGCTGATAGCGGCGTGCGCCGGAACCCGATCCATATGCAGCAACTGGAATGCACCAAGGCGAAGCGCATTGGCGACTGGCGAAAGCATTGGCGCGTCGGGCCGTGCGAGTAGCGGGATCAGCCGGTCTTCCAGCGCGAGTTGCTGGCGGAGTGTCCCCATGACCAGCGCGTTGGCGAGTGCCGTGTCCTGTGGTGTGAGCTTGGCCAGCAGCGGCCCATGCAGTAGGTCGTCGGAGTGGGAATCCGAATTTTCCACTGCTTCGAGCACACGGAAAGCGGCCCATCGAGCCGGGCTCACAGGCTTGAGCGGCTGTGGGAAAGCGGGTCGGCGATGACGAGGATCGTTAGCCAACGCGCTCACCCGACTTCACCTGAAAGTCGCGAGCGAACTGCCCGCCTGGCATCGCCGGCTTGCCCTCGAGTTGGACTTCGAGCAGTTCCAGCGCACTGCCATCCGAGGTGCCCATGAGCAGCTTTCCATCGCGAACTTCAAGCGTTCCTGCTGAAACTTTTACTTCAGAAACAAGCGACAATTCTTTCAAAATAAATCGCTTACCACGCAACATGGTGTAGGCCCCGGGCCATGGCTGAAATCCACGCCAACGATTGAATATACACAAGGCGTTCCGCTCGGCAGGATTCGCATTTCCATCTTCCCGGGTGAGTTGCGGAGCAAGCGTGGCCTCCGAGTCATCCTGCTTCTGACGCTGGATCGTCCCCGCCTCGAGCCCTGCGAGGGTTTCCACAAGGGCAGAAGCGCCGACCTCGGAGAGCTGTGGAAAAAGTTCGGCGGAGGTTGCGGTCGTCGGAATCGCCAGACGGCGCTCCAAGAGCATGTCGCCAGTGTCGAGGCCCTCGTTGAGCAACATCGTGGTCACGCCGGTCTCGGCTTCGCCGTTGGCCACCGCCCATTGGATGGGTGCCGCACCGCGGTACTTCGGCAGCAGCGATCCATGGACGTTGATGTTGCCGAAGCGCGGCAATTCGAGCATCCAGGTAGGGATCAGTTTGCCGTAGGCGACGACGCAGATCGCATCGGGAGCGATTTCCCTCAGTTGGGACTCGATTTCCACATTGTTCCGCAGCTTGTCCGGCTGCGCGACCGCCAGTCCCTGCTCCAGGGCGAACTGCTTCACCGACGAAGGGCGCAGTGCCATGCCTCGGCCGGCGGGCTTGTCGGGCTGCGTCAGCACGAGGGCGACCTCGTGCCCGGCCGCCAACACGGCCTTCAGGCTGGGGACGGCAAAAAGCGGGGTTCCACAGAAAACGAGCTTCACAAACGCCTCCGGTACTACTTCCAGTCGCCGTTGCGAATCAGCTTCTTGATGCGGCGCAGGACAAGATCGCGCTTGAGACGGCTAAGGTGATCGATGAAGAGGATGCCGTGAAGATGATCGATCTCGTGCTGCATCGCACGGGCCAGCAACTCCTCACCATCTACTTCAAAGAATTCCCCTTTCGTATTCTGAGCACGGACTTTAACCCACTCCGCACGTTGAACTTTTTCACGAATATCGGGAAGGCTCAGGCAGCCCTCCTCTTCGTTCAGGCGGCCTTCGCGCTCGATGATCACCGGATTCACGAGCACAAGCTTGTCTTCCGGACGCTCCTTGAAAGAGACATCGATGACCGTCAGCTGCTTCGGAATGCCGATTTGTGGCGCGGCAAGGCCGATGCCCTCCGAAACGTACATCGACTCGAACATCTCCTCAACCAGCTGGTCGAGCTCGGGGCCGAACTCGGTGACGGGGTCGGCTTCCTTCAGCAGGACGGGGTCGGGGTACAGAACGACCTTGTGAATTTTGACGCCCTTCTTGGGGACGTGGGGGCGGCGCGGCTCGTGTTCGCTCATCTAGAAGTTCCGGATCTGATCTTTGTAGCTGTCGAAGTTGCGCTTCAACTCGCGGAGGCTGTCGCCGCCAAATTTGTCGATAACGAGGCGCGCTACGGTCAGCGCAACCATCGCTTCCCCGGCCACGCCCGCGGCCGGGACCACGCAGACATCCGAACGTTCGTAGGCGGCCTTCGTCTCCTCGCGGGTGTCAAAGGAGACGCTGGGAAGCGGACGACGCAGTGTGGAAATCGGCTTGAGATATCCACGGACGACGAGGTCCTGACCGTTAGAGATGCCGCCTTCGATGCCACCCGCATTGTTGCGCTCACGGGTAAATCGAGTGAAGCCGTCGCCGGAGCCTTCTTCGGCGTAAGCAATGGCGTCGTGAACCTGCGAGCCGGGGGTGCTGGCTGCGGTGACGCCGCGGCCGAGTTCGACCGCCTTCACTGCCTGGAGGCTCATCAGCGCCTGTGCGAGCAGGCCGTCGAGGCGCTCGTCCCAGTTCACGTGGGTGCCCACGCCCGGAGGCAGGCCGTGAACGACCACCTCAAAGACGCCGCCGACGGTATCGCCGGTGCGCAGCGCCTGATCCACCTGAGACTTCATGCGAGCTTCCGCCTCGGGATCGACGCAGGCCAACAGCACGGTTTCGCGCTCGCGGATCGTGCGAATCTCCTCAAAGCTGGCATCGCGGCCGAGCTCTTCCGTGCCAACGCGAATGACATGGCTGGCGACTTCGATGCCGAGTTCGCGAAGAAGCATCTGGGCCAAAGCACCACAGGCCACGCGAGCGGCAGATTCTCTAGCACTCGCCCTTTCAAGGATATAGCGTGCATCCTTGAAGTCATACTTGAGAGCACCGGGGAGATCCGCATGACCCGGGCGGGGGCTGGCGACAGCCTTGTGCTTCTCCGCGTCACCTTCGCTCACCGGAAGAATTTCTTCCCAGTTCTTCCAATCGTTATTCGCAAGCGTCATCGCGACCGGCGAGCCGATCGTCTTACCGTGGCGCACGCCGGAGAGGATATGCGCGGCGTCCTTCTCGATGCGCATGCGGCCGCCACGACCGTAGCCCTGCTGACGGCGCCACAGTTCACGGCTGAGGTACTCCTGATCGACCGGCACACCGGCCGGTAGTCCACTTACCAGTGCCACGAGCGCTTCGCCGTGACTCTCTCCTGCTGTCGAAAACCTGAGCATAACCCTGTAAGTATAAAGGCTCAGGCGGTGGGATGCGGGCCGATTAGAGGTCGAAGAGCGAGATGGTGGCTTCGGGCTCGGGTTCGACGGTGCGCTCAGGGCGAAGGCTGGCCGCGGCTTCCTCCGCGACGAAGGCTTGCGAGTTGAAGAGCGCGCGGTCCATGGAACGAACCCAGTCGGTGGTCTCGTCGACCTTCTTGCCTGCCGAGCGGCTGGCGGCGAACTCGCTGCGAAGCGTCTGGAACTTGGCCTCGAGGTCGTCGAGGGTCGAGAGCAGCAGCGCCTCCGGCGTCATGGGGAGCTTGGGCGAGCCGAACTCCAGCTTGCCGTGGTGAGCAAGGATCATGTGCTCGAGCACGATGCGCAGGCGAAGCGGGAACGGTTCGGCTCCCGGCTCGGCGTTGAGCTGGGCGATCTTTTCAGCGATCATGCTCGCGCCGATGGAGATGTGGCCGATGAGCTGACCTTCGATGGTGTAGCCGAAGTTCGTCTTCCAGCTCAGCTCCCGGACCTTGCCCATGTCGTGCAGGATGGCACCGGTGAGAAGCAGGTCGGGGTCGACCTCCGGATAGAACGGCACGGTCGCGCGGCAGACGCGGACAAGGTAGAGGACGTGTTCGAGCAGGCCGCCAATCCACGCATGGTGGAGACGCTTGGCGGCGGGGGCGACGCGGAAGAGCGGACCGATTTCGGGGTCGTCCAGGAAGCTGAGGACAAGCCGCTGAAGGTGCTGGTTGGTAAACGCGGCGACGTACCCGCGAAGCTCGGCGTCCATCTCAGCGATGTCGTACTGGGTCGTCGGCTGGAAATCGGCGCTGTCGATCTCGGATTCAGCGGCGGAGCGAAGCTTCTGCAGCGTGATCTGGAACTTGCCCTGATACTTCGAGACGGTTCCCTGTGCTTTGACGTAGCAGCCCTCGGAGCAGGAAGCGATGACGTCGGCGAAGTCGTCCCACATGCGCGCTTCAAAGCTGCCGGTTTTGTCGGCGAGCGTGATGGCGAGGTAGGTGCCGCCGCCCTTGCGGTCGCGCTGGCTGATGGCGGCGAGGACGAAGTAGCTGGTGATCGCCTGGTTCTCAAAACGCGCGGCGTCGCTGATGAAAAAGTCTTTCATGGCTGGGTCGATTGTAAGGCCGCAGGCTGTGCGGCAAAAGCAAACGGCCTGCACGAGGCGGGCCGTTCGAAGTGGTGGATGAACGTCTTACTGCGGCGGAACCGGAGTGGTTGCCGGAGCATTCGGGTCAGCCGACGTCACCTTCGGGATCGGCTGGCCGACCGGCGAAGAGTTCGGCGCGCCCTGCGATGCGGGAGGCAGCGTGGTCTGGTCCGAAGGGTTGGTCTTCGGAGCCGGCTTCACAACCGGAGCCGCGAGGTTCGGGTTCACCGTCGGGTCAACCACCACAGGCTTGCTGGCTTCCACCTGCTTGGCCGGACGTTCTGTAATGCGCTCGATCGGATCGCCCTTCTTGCGCTTCTTCTTCTTCTTGCGTGTGTCGCCGTTCAGTCCCAGAGCTTCCGCACGATAGGTCTCGTCGGACTTCTCCTGCGCAGTTGCCTGCTTCGGCTGCTTCGCCAGGTGAGCGTTCGCGGTCTTCAGCTTGTTGACGGCACGGTTCGCCTCAACCTCACGTTCGCGATCGGTGAAGCGCGACTTCTTATCCGTCGTCGGACGCTGATCGAGCGGGTTGTCCATATCGCCACCGGTACCGGAGGAGATGATCGTGCTGCTCTGCGTCGGAGCCATCGCTACGCCGGGCGCCTGCCCTGAGAGCGGCGCATTCTCTTCAACCGCTGCGGCAGCAATGCCCGTCGGCAGTGCGTTGCGAGGGGCCTGACCGTAGCGCACCTTCTCGCGACGAATCTTCTTCTGCTTCACCGGAGCCGCTACGTCCTTGTTGCCTGCGCGGCGAGCCTGCTCAGCAGCCTTTGCCTGTTCCTTCTCGCGAACCTTTTCACGCGACGCCTGCAGCGCTGCAGCAGCTTCTTCGCGCTTCTTCTGCTCGATGCGCTGCTTCTCCACGACCTTCTTCTTCGGAGCGGGAGGAACGTACGCCGTGAAGGTGGGCTTCGATTCCTTACGGTCCGAGCCTGTATCGACGAAGCCGGGCTTGATGTCGATGTACGCTTCGTCGCGGGCCTTGGTCAGGTATGCACGCAGCGCAGGCTGCAGCGCGCTCATGTAGATACCTTCCTGAACCTGCTGCTCCACGTCCTTCAACGGAGGAATGCCCGACTGCTGATGGCTGTCCACACGGAGAATCACGAAGCCCTGACGCGTACGGATCGGAGCGGTGTATCCACCGACCGGGAGATCAAAGGTCGCCTTCTCCAGCACATCGCCCAGCGTGCCGCGCTTGAAGTCGCCAAGGTCGCCACCGGCCGAAGCCGTGGGACCACCGGAAACCTTCTTCGCGAGTTCTGCGAAATTCGCTCCCGCCTTGAGCTGTGCTGCGGCGGCGTCCGCCTTCTTCTGCGCTTCAGCCACCTGCGCATCGGTCGCGTTATCCGCGGTCGGAATCAGGATTTCGCTGAGGTGAAGCTGCTCCGGCGTGCGGAACTCTTCTTTGTGCGCGTCGTAGTAGGTCTGTTCGGAGCCGTGGGTCATGCGGATCGAGCGGCCCACCTCTTCCTGCACGACACGCTGCGAGACGGCGCGGTCCTTGATGGACTGCTTGAAATCTTCGAAGGAAATCCCCTGCTGTTCGGCGGCCTTCTGCAAGGCTTCCATCGAGTCCAGGTGGTTCTGCTTACGCAGTTCGTCGAGCTGGCGCAGCGCCTCGGCGTCGCCGGTGATTCCCAGCTCCTTGCCTTTCGAGAGCAGGATCTGCTGGTCGATCATGTCGCGCAGCATGTTGCGCTGGCGGTCTTCGAGGTCAGCTGCGGACCCGTTCTGCTGCTGAGCTTCCTGCAGCAGGCTCTGCTGCGCACGCTCGTACTCAGTGCGCGTGATGATGCGATCGTTCACACGCGCGATCACGTCTTCGACGACACTGCCATTCGGTGTGATCGGCGTGGCTGCCGGAATGTTCGGCAAGTGAAGCTGTGGTGCGGTCGGAAACTGCGAACCGGGAACGGGATAGCGCGAGGCAGCGCCCGTCTGTTGCGCCAGCAGCGCGGAAGCCGCGCAGCTTAACAAAAATGCGGTGGCCGTTACCCGCAGCACTTGAACACGACCAGTTTTCACAACGCCCATCTGCTTCTCGGTCATTCTTCCCTTTGCTGATTATTGACCGCGCTCCGGGCGCAACGTCACCAGCTTCCTCCCATTGTAGAGGAGAAGTAGCGGAAAGGCGCTGGCGAAGGCGAGGGTTTTGCCGAGCGCGCGGCACGCACCTATCGAAACGCATATACTTACGTCCAATCAGCACGGTTCTGCCGTGCTCTCGTTTTCCCTGAGGATTTGCTGCCCCATGCCCAGCCGCACCCGACGCGCTCTTTTTGCCTCCACCATCTTTCTTTCGGCCTGCGCCGTCACCGGCTCCGTGCTCGGCGGCCACGTTGCGGCGCAGTCGGCCTCCGATGAGTCCAACCTGCGCGACTCCATGAAGAGCTTCACCGACGCCTACGCGATCGTTGAGGCAAACTACGCCGACAAGCTGAAGACTGACCAGGTGGACAAGGCGATTTACGACGGCGCCATCCCCGGCATGTTGGACACGCTGGACCCGCACTCCAACTTCTTTGACCCGAAGGCCTACGCGAAGATGCGCGAAGACCAGACCGGCAAGTACTTCGGTGTGGGCATGACCATTCAGCCGCAAGGCACGAAGATCGTGGTCGTAGCACCGTTTGAAGGCACGCCTTCTTATCGCGCTGGCATCCGTCCGGGCGACGTGATCCTTTCGGTAGATGGCAAGACGACCGAGAAGATGGATTCGGCGGATGTCGCGAATCTTTTGAAGGGGCCGCGCGGCACGCATGTTGTTGTGGTGATGGCGCGCGAGGGATCGGAGAAGCCGCTGAGCTTTGATCTCATCCGTGACGAGATCCCGCACCTCACCGTCGATCTGGCATACGAGATCAAGCCGCACATCGGCTACGTCCACATCGCCAGCTTTAGCTCCGAGACGACCGCACGCGAGTTTCAGGACGCGCTCGACAAGTTTGGTCCGGAGACGCAGGGCCTGCTGATCGACCTGCGTGGCAACCCCGGCGGCCTGCTCAACATGGCCGTCGACATCAGCGACAAGTTCCTGCAGAAGGGACAGATCGTGGTGTCACAGCGCGGACGCGCGTTCCCGGACCAGGTCTATCGCGCACCGCATGGCTCGGACGCCAAGTTCCCTGTCGTGATCCTGGTGAACCGCAACACAGCTTCGGCGGCGGAGATCCTCTCCGGCGCGCTGCAGGACCATGACCGCGCCCTCATCGTCGGTGAGACGACCTTCGGCAAGGGCCTCGTGCAGACGGTCTTCCCGATCAGCGAAAACACAGGTCTGGCGCTGACGACTTACCACTACTTCACGCCGTCGGGTCGTCTGATCCAGCGTGACTACTCGGGCGAGTCGCGCTTCGACTACTTCTACATTCGCGAGGACGCAGCACCGGCGAACAACACCAATAAGGAAGTGAAGCTCACCGACTCCGGCCGCACCATGTACGGCGGCGGCGGCATCACGCCGGACGAGAAGATTCCTGAGTTGAAGAGCAATCACCAGCAGGACGTGCTGCTGATGAAGTACGCGTTCTTCAACTACAGCAAGCACTACCTGGCGACACACGCCTCGGTGCCGCGCGACTTCGTGGTGGATGACGCGGTCATGAATGACTTCAAGAGCTTCCTGAAGGAAAACAAGATCGAGTACACGGACGCCGACATCGCGACGAACCTGGACTGGATCAAGTCGAGCATCAAGGCGGAGCTCTTCACCGCGCAGTTCGGCCAGACGCAGGGCATGAAGGTGCGCGCTGACTGGGACCCGCAGATCGCGAAGGCCCTGACGTACATGCCCGAGGCACTGGCGCTCTACGAGCACAAACTGCCCACACAACAGGGCGGCGCGAAGCAAACCGCCAGCAACTAGCTTCAGCTCCACAACGGAAAGGGCCGCCTGTCATCAGGCGGCCCTTTCCGTTGCGTCTTATACGTTGGAGCGGGAGACCGGGATCGAACCGGCGACATTCAGCTTGGGAAGCTGACGTTCTGCCACTGAACTACTCCCGCAAGTCATTCACAATCAACAACTTACGCGTTTTGCGCAACCCCACAAAACCCCACAACACCCGAATTATACGCATGAAACGGGTGGAAATGGGGCAAATCTCAGTATTAGAGAGTCGAGGGTGCAAAAATGGCGGATACATATCAACGCGGCAGTATACGGAAGGTAGACCGGGCGAAGGGCAAGAAGGTTTGGGAGTGGCGTTATCGGGTCAGGGGGAAGATGTATCAACGTACCTTTGCCTGTAGTGAGTTCCCCGCGAAGAAGGACATCTGGGCGCACGTCGATACGCTCGCTAAGACGGTCAACGAACAACAGGTGGTGGTCAAGACACCAGACCCGACGATGTCGATGTTGATGGTCAAATACATGACCAAGCAACTACCCGAGCTGGCGAAATCTACTCGCGATACAGATAAATCAATGCTCCGGGTTCACTTCTTCCCCCGTTGGGAACTAGTCAAGATCAAAGACGTACACGCCGAAGAGGTCGAGGACTGGATCAAACAGTTGAAGGGTGCTGACGGTAAACCTCTCTCACCTTCTAGCAAGGGACGGGCGCGGCGATTGATGAAACAGTTGATCGACCGGGCAATGTTCTGGAGGCTCTTACCGGTACAGGAGAACCCCATCAAACTAGTCCGTATCAAGGGTGTGACTAAGCGACAGAAGCCCATCGTCATCCTGCCCATTGCGGGGGTAAACAAACTCATCGCCGCGATGCAGCAGCCATACTCGTTGATGGTCTACGTCGCCGCGTCTCTCGGCCTCCGTGTGGAAGAGGTGCTCCCTCTTCAATGGGGTGACTTCGACTTCGATAACCTAACGCTCACCATCAAACGAGCGTATACGCACGGTGAGCTAAAGGTTGCGAAGACAGATGCGTCCAATGCGACCCTCCCCATCACACAAACCCTCTCTGATGCCCTTCTTGAGCACAAGAAGACGAGTAAGAGCTGGTCTGCCCGGCGTTTTTTGTACCAGTCTGAGTGATAGAGACTGAGTACAAGGAGCTTGATATGCCGAGGGGCAAGAAGCATAGTGCGGAGCAGGTAGTGAACCTGCTGCGTCAGATTGAAGTGGCGGTTGCGAACGG